>JAWOIR010000407.1:0-4344 GCA_046484545.1 Anaerolineales bacterium | reverse complement strand
GCCGTCTATGACAAGCCGCTCAAGACCCTGCTTTTTTCACCTGAAGAGCGCATGGAATTGGTTAAGCAGTCGTTTACCGACAATCCCAAAATCCGCGTCACCGGTTACAGCGGGCTGACGGTCAATGCCTGCAAGGCCCTCGAAGCCCAGGTCATCATGCGCGGCCTGCGCGTGTTTTCTGATTTCGTGTTTGAGTTCCGCATGGCGCTGGCCAATCATCGCCTTGCGCCAGATATTGAGATTGTCTCATTTATTACGCAGGAGGAACATACTTTCCTGTCCTCGACCACGGTGCGCGAAATTGCCACCCTGGATGGCGACATTTCCAGCATGGTTCCGCCGCACGTTGAAGCGGCTCTCAAACGGCTCGTTCGCGACATTGACGAGCATCACCGTCCCGCCTACGCCGCCAGGGATTAGTTGTACCGCCGCCATTAGGCGGTCTACCGCCTAATGGCGGCGGTACGGATGGTTAAAATCGAACAAAAGTTTCTTTTCTCAAGGGTTTGTGCTAGAATTATTAAGAATTTGGATTTTTTGGAAACTAGCGGAGTAAGCACATGGACATCCTGCACCTGATAGACCGTCTCGAAGAACTCTTCAACGAAAGCCGCACTGTCCCTTTCACCCGCAGCGTGGTTGTGGATGAAGATAGGATGCTTGACATCATTGACCAGATGCGTGTCACCATTCCCGAAGAATTCAAAAAAGCCCAGCAACTGGCTGCGCAGAAAGACCGCATCCTGGCCCAGGCCCAGGAAGAAGCCAACCGCATTGTGCAACTGGCGCGTGAAAAAGCCGAGCAAATGGTGGAGCGCGAAGCTGTGTTGCGCAGCGCCCAAAACCGCGCCGACCAAATCTTGTCGCAGGCACGCGCCGACGCCCAGGCCACCCGCCAGGACGCCGACGATTACGTCATCGAGAGTTTGCGCGACCTCGAAGTTGAAATGTCGCGCCTGCAAACCCAGGTGCGCAATGGATTGCGCAAACTGGAAGAAGAACGCCTGCGAACGCCGCGTCCACTGCCGGGTTTACCCGAAGAAGACGAGCCGCAAATTGAAGAACCCATCGCTGACGACGACGATATTCCCGAGGTCAAGGATTTGCAGTAACCTGGCTGATTCAAAACGAAAAAGACTCATCCTGAATTCAAGGATGAGTCTTTTTCGTTTTTAGCGGGAAAAGGCCCGGTAGGGGTTGGTATGCGTGAGTTTTTGGATTGTTTCCTCGTCCACCCCGGCTGCTTGTAGTTTGGGCAGGAAATGCTCGCAGAGATAAGTGAACGGCATGGGTTCGCCGCCGCCCGGTTTGGCCGGGTCATACCAGCCCCGGTCCTGGCTTATCATCAACTGGTCAACCAGACCGGCGTCCAGCGCGCGCGGAATGTGTTCGAGGTAATAGGCGTCATCGCCGTAGCCAATCCCATCGTACTCCAGCCAGGCCCCGCGCCGGGCCATCTCCAGATGCAGGTTAAAATCCGGGTCGGATTGGGTGTGTATCCAGATAAAGCGTTCTGGCGTGTATCCCGCCGCCTCGATAATGTCGAGTTGGTCGCGCACAACCCGTCCGCGCATCGTGTGAACCCCGATGAGGGCGTTGGTCTCCCGGCCGGCCCGGGCAGCCGCGCGCAGGATTTTGGCTTCACAGTCTGTGATACCGTCATCGCCGACGCTCAATTTAATCCAGCCGGCCTGCACGCCGCTGGATTCGATTTCGCCGTGCAGTTCGGCCAGCATCCAGTCGGTCAGTTCGGATTCGCTGGCGGCGCGCGCCCAGGCCGGAATTGCAGGCTCGCGATAGATGCCGGTTGGCGCCACGATGGGCATGCCTGTGGCCTGGCTGACCGCTTTCAGGATATCGGCCCTCCTGCCGACGCCGACCGGCGTGCAGTCAACCATCGCGCTGACGCCCAATGCCCGGGCTTTTTCGACTTCGGGCGACATCAGGGCAACGACATCGTCTATTTCAGCGGCGGCGTGTTCGGGATGGTCGGGCAGCCTGAAATCGACAAAGATATGTTCGTGGGGCAAAATGAAGCCCAATTCCGCCTCGGTTTTTGTGCCAAGTGTGGTAATTAGTTTTGCCAAGCGCATTCTCCTTTGCCTTGTTCTGGTCCAGTGCCTGTTTTGCGCTGGGTTGAACACACCGGTTCCAGCAGATGGCTTATCGCCGCCGCTGGAACCGGTGTTTGCTTGGTGTTTTTTTACCCGGTCAGGAGCCGACGATTAGGCCAGGTTGAAGCGGTCGAGGTTCATGACCTTGTTCCAGGCGGCCACGAAATCGCGCACGAACTTTTCCTTGTTGTCGTCCTGGGCATAGACCTCGGCCAGGGCGCGCAGTTGCGAGTTCGAGCCGAAGACCAGGTCGACGCGGGTGCCGCTCCAGCGCACTTCGCCGGTCTTGCGGTCGCGGCCTTCGAAGGTCTCAGCGGCCTCGGAGGTCGGCTTCCAGACCGTGCCCATGTCGAGCAGGTTGAGGAAGAAGTCGTTGGTTAATTGGCCGGGACGCTTGGTGAAGACGCCGTGCTGCGAGCCGCCATGGTTGGCGCCCAGCACGCGCAGGCCGCCGACCAGGACGGTCATTTCGGGCGCGCTCAGGGTCAGCAGTTGGGCCTTGTCTACCAGCATTTCCTCGGCGGAGACGGTGAAGGCCGTCTTCTGGTAATTGCGGAAGCCGTCGGCTTCGGGTTCGAGCGCGGCGAAGGATTCCACGTCGGTCTGTTCCTGGGAGGTGTCCATGCGGCCCGGGGTGAAGGGCACTTCGACGGAGAAACCGGCGGCTTTGGCCGCAGATTCGACCGCCGCGCAGCCGCCGAGCACAATCAGGTCAGCCAGCGAGACTTTCTTGCCGCCGGAAGCCGAGGTGTTGAAGTCTTTCTGGATGCCTTCGAGTGTGCCCAGCACTTTGGCGAGTTGCTCCGGCTGGTTGGCCGCCCAGTCCTTTTGCGGAGCCAGGCGGATGCGGGCGCCATCTGCGCCGCCGCGCTTGTCGGAGCCGCGGAAGGTGGAGGCTGAAGCCCAGGCGGTGGTGACCAGTTCGGAGGTCGAGAGTCCCGAGGCCAGGATTTTGGCTTTCAGGCCGGCGCTATCGGCTGTATCCACCAGGGGATGGTCAACCGCGGGAATCGGGTCCTGCCAAATCAGGTCTTCTGCGGGGACTTCGGGACCGAGATAGCAGGCCTTGGGGCCCATGTCGCGGTGGGTCAGTTTGAACCAGGCGCGGGCAAAGGCGTCGGCGAACTCGTCCGGGTTTTGGTGGAAGCGGCGCGAGATTTTCTCATAGATGGGGTCGAAGCGCAGCGACAGGTCGGCGGTGCTCATCATGGGTGGGAATTTCTTCGACGGGTCGTGCGCGTCGGGAATCAGGTGTTCCGGTTTGCAGTCTTTGGCCACCCATTGCTTTGCGCCAGCCGGGCTTTGGACCAGTTCCCATTCGTAGCCGAAGAGCATGTCGAAGTAGCCCATGTCCCACTGGGTGGGGTTGGGCTTCCAGGCGCCTTCAACGCCGCTGGAGGTGGTATCCACGCCCTTGCCGCTGCCGAAGCTGTTCTTCCAGCCCAGGCCCTGTTCTTCAAGCGGGGCGGATTCGGGGTTGGGGCCGACCAGGGCTGTGTCGCCCGCTCCGTGGGCTTTTCCGAAGGTGTGTCCGCCGGCGACCAGCGCGACGGTTTCTTCGTCGTTCATTGCCATACGGGCGAAGGTCTCGCGCACATCGCGGCCCGAAGCGACCGGGTCGGGATTTCCATTGGGGCCTTCAGGGTTGACGTAGATGAGCCCCATTTGCACGGCGGCCAGTGGATTTTCCAGTTCGCGGTCGCCGCTGTAGCGCTTATCGCCCAACCATTCGACTTCGGAGCCCCAGTAGATGTCTTCTTCGGGCTGCCAGATGTCGGCGCGTCCGCCGCCGAAGCCGAAGGTTTTGAACCCCATCGTTTCGAGGGCGACATTACCGGCCAGAATCAGCAGGTCGGCCCAGGAGAGTTTGTTGCCGTATTTTTGCTTGACCGGCCACAGCAGGCGGCGGGCTTTGTCCAGATTGACGTTGTCGGGCCAACTGTTGAGCGGCGCAAAACGCTGGCTGCCGGTTCCGCCGCCGCCACGCCCGTCAGCGGTGCGGTAAGTGCCGGCGCTGTGCCAGGCCAGGCGAATCATCAGGCCGCCGTAGTGGCCCCAGTCGGCAGGCCACCAGTCTTGCGAGTCGGTCATCAGGTCAGCCAGGTCTTTTTTGACCGCGGCCAGGTCGAGTTTCTTGAATTCTTCAGCGTAGTTGAAATCAGCGCCCAGCGGGTTGGATGCCGGAGCGTGCTGGTGCAGGATGCCCAGGTTGAGTTGGTTTGGCCACCAA
>JAWOIR010000473.1:0-8371 GCA_046484545.1 Anaerolineales bacterium | reverse complement strand
GATGATATGAATGCCGTTGCGCTCGGTGAAGATGTACGGCTTCATGCGGGGGTCCCACTTATTGGTGCGGTGTCCAAAATGTACACCACTCTCAAGCAGGGCTTTCATGGAAATAATAGCCATTGTTTCTCCTTTTTTGTCATTTATGACGCGCATGGCTTTTGCGCGCCAACAGGACAGGTTTAGCGGGGATTCTAACCCGCTCAGGGACGCTTGATGCCCATCCCAGGCAAGATATGGCCCGGCTTTTGTCGCCAGAGCCGCGCAAGTATATCACAACTGGACGAAAAGAGTCGATTCTTTGGGAATTCCGCGATAGTTCCCGTATTTTTCGGCAAATATCAGAGAACCAAAGAGATCAGCCGCGAGCGATAATTTTTCAGGTTACGATGAAGTTTGAGCCAGCGCAAAGTCAATTCCAGAAAATTGGCTTTTAATAGAACAGTCCACCCCCACATGGGGACATGCGCATCACCAATCTTTTCTCAACAAGAACATTGGGACAATGGATAGCAGGAAAATCACAAGCCCCAGGAACATGATTCCGTTCGTGCTACCGGATTGGGCAATCAGTTCGGCAATTTCGTCAGCGTCCGGGCGCTCTCCCGGTTCCGGTGTCGGCCCATCGGCCTGGAAAAAGGGAGCGGCCACTTGGAAACCTAATCCCCCCAGGGCCAGGACGCTTAGGAGCAGAAATATAAGCGGAATACGGAGTTTTCGGGTCATCGTTACAGATTTCACCAATTCGGGTGATAGAGTTTCACCCTAGTATAACATGCGAGAAAGCAGACCTTTCTTATCATTTTTTAATTTTGAAAGTATAATTTTCATAAGAGGGTTCTTCATCCCAACAACAAGATGAAAGAGGCTCTTTGGAATTCCCGCGATAAGCCCCCGTATTTTGGGATATGGGCACGCGCACGCGTCCACACCCAAAATATGGCCTTCTTCACGGCAAATATCAGAGAACCATGAAAGAGGTGAACGATGCGCAAGTCAATGCGTTTTTTTGTTGCCACCCTATCTGTTCTTGTCTTGATTACCGGCCTGGCCGCAGTCACAGCCGGGAAACTGCCGCAAGCCGGTGACGACATCACCGCCGGGGCGCAACTGTACGACAAGTGGTACGCGCGTCTGGGCGTCGAACCGCCTGCGGGCAACCATCCGATTTGGGAGCGGCAGGCCACCAACACCCGCTCCGGCCCTGAGACCTGGCGCTGCGCCGAATGTCACGGCTGGGACTATCAGGGCGCGGCGGGCGCATACGGAATCGGCTCATCGCATTACACCGGCTTCCCCGGCGTCTTTGTGCTGGCCGAGCGATTGAGCGAAGAAGAAATCATCGACCACCTGAACGGCAAACTCGACCCGCTGCACGATTTCTCGAACCTGATGGACGAGACAAGCCTGCGCCAGTTGGCCGCTTTCCTGAAAAACGGCCTGATTGACGATAGCGAATTCATCGACCCGGTCTCGTTGCAGGCCATCGGCGGTGATAGGGATAACGGCAAAAGCCGGTACGAGACGGTCTGCGCCGCCTGTCATGGTGTGGATGGTAAGACGCTTGTCCTGCGCTCGCAGGGATTCGACGAGGGCCTGGGCGATGTCGCCAGCCGCGACCCGTACCGCTTCCTGCACCGCTCACGCTTCGGGGTGGCCGGGGTGGTCATGCCGATTGGCCAGGACCTGGGCTGGAGCACCGAAGACAGCCGCGATGTACTGGCTTACGTCCAGACCCTGCCCCGGCGCATCGAACAGCCTGCTCCAGCTTCTGGTGCGGGCGCAGGCTCGGAACCGGCTCCGCAGGTCGGCGGCCCCGGCACGAGCGTCTTGGATGGAATCCTGGCCGGCCTGGGCGTCTTCTTCGGAATGTTTGGCATGAGCCTGCTGTTCGGGTTGGGCTTTGTCGCCTTCCTGGGCGCGGTTGTATTTTTGTTGAGAAAGCGTAAGTAGCGTTTATACAATCATCTTGTCATTTCGAAGGAGCCGCATGGCGGCGACTGAGAAATCTTGCGCACGTTGAGCAAAGATTTCTCGCTGTCGCTCGAAATGACAAACGCTAAACCCCTCTTTAGGAGAGAGCATGGAGCGAATTTTTGTAATCTTGAAAAAGCCCGCCGTTTACTACTCACTACTGATTGCAGTGTTGGCAGTGGTGGGCGGCGCGGCTTGGGCCGTGTACCAGACCCAGATACCGCCGGAACAGCCTATCGAGTTCCCGCATGACATCCACGTTGGCCTGCAAATCCAATGCCTTTACTGTCACCCCGGCGCGTGGAAGCAGGCCTCGGCCGGATTGCCAACCCAGGATAAATGCTGGGCCTGTCACGAGCAGTTGACCAAGTACTGGGACCCGGAAAATACCATCCCGATTTCGGAGTGGCCGCCTGAATTGCAGAAACTGGCCGCGTATGTCGAAAGCGGCGAATCCATCCCCTGGGTTCCGGTGGCAATCGTCCCTGACCATGTCCATTTCAACCACCGTCCGCACATTGCGGCGGGAGTGGCCTGCGAGGAGTGTCACGGCGATATGAGCAAGGTCAAAATTGCCGAAAATCCCCAGATTATGAACATGGGTTGGTGCATTACCTGTCACCAGCAAAATTCGGTGGATGACCCCGTCAAGCGCGAAAAACTGCTTTCGTGCGAGACCTGTCATTACTAGTGCCGGAACTTAAAGGAAGTTCCGGTGCTAGACCCAAGACTGTTTAGAGAAGGAGTCCGAAGTCTCTGACTTCGGCGCAAAATCGGGAGATTTTGCACTCCGTTCCACTAACGAAACAGTATTGGTACTAGACCGGGCTGAAAGGATAAATGAATAACCATGAGTGAAAAAATTTCCCGGCGCGACTTCATCAAACTGGCCGGATTGACCGGCGCCACAGCCGCTGTGCTGACCGGCTGCGGCCCGGCTTCGCGTTATGTCGTTCGCGAACCGTATACCAAAATGCCGGAATACAACTACAACGGCCAAAGCACCCATTACGCCACCACCTGCCGCGAGTGTTCGGCGGGCTGCGGGCTGGTCGTGCGCACCATGCAGGGCCGCGCTCTCAAAGTTGAGGGCAACAAATTCAACCCGGTCAATCTCGGCAAGACCTGCGCGCGCGGACAGGCCACCGTACAAGGGCTGTACAACCCCGACCGAGTGCAGAATCCAGTCGATAAAAATGGGGCGACAATGGACTGGGAAGCCGCCATCGACGTGGCCGCGGATACCCTGACCCGTTACCAGCCCGACCAGGTTGCCTTCCTGACCGGTCTCGCCCCCGACCACTTGTTTGACCTTTTCGGGGAGGTGGCCGCTGCTTTTGGCGCGCCCGCTCCCGTCCGCTACGGCGCGCTCGGCATGTTCGAGGCCCGCGCCACCCTCGGCGAAGCCGCTCGCGCGCTCTTCGGCCAGCCGAACAACCTGTTCTTTGACCTGGCCGGGGCCGACGTGACCTTCTCCTTCGGCGCAAACTTCCTCGAGACCTGGCTCTCCCCGGTCGCCTACACACGCGGATTTGCCAAAATGCGCCAGGGAACACCCGGCAGGCGCGGCTATCTGGTCCACTTCGAGCCGCGGTTGTCATCAACCGCCATCAAAGCAGACGAGTGGTTCCCCATCAAGCCCGGCAGCGAAGGCTACCTGGCCCTGGCGCTCGGTAAACTGGCCGCCGAACAACAGGGACGGGTCGTCCCGGCTTACGCCAATGTCAATGTGGAAGAAATTGCTGAATTTGTCGGCATCGAACTGCCCACATTGGAACGCCTGGCGCGCATCTACGCCAATGCCGGACACGCCCTGGCCATCCCCGGCGCGGCGCCGCTGGCCCAGACCAACGGCCTGGACACCGCCAAAGCCATCCTTTCGCTCAACGTTCTGGCGGGCAATCTCGGCCAGCCCGGCGGCGTCTTCCTGACTCCTGCCGCCCCAATCAACGACGGCTATCACCGTCCGGCCACCGCGGGCGAACTGGCAGTTTTGGTCGAGCGCATGAACTCCGGGCAGATTAAGGCCCTGTTCGTGCATGGCGTCAACCCGGTCTTTGAAATTCCTGCCGCGCTCGGTTTCAGCGCCGCGCTTGATAAAGTCGAAACTGTGATTTCGTTTGCCTCCTTCCCGGATGAGACCGCCGTCAAAGCCGACTATATTTTCCCCGACCACACCGGCCTGGAATCGTGGGGCTACCAGCGCATCGCAACCGGCACGGGCAAATCGACGCTCTCCGGCGCGCAGCCAGCCGTCGCGCCCTTCTACAACACCCGCGCCACTGCCGATGTCATCCTGGCCGCGGCGGAACGAGCCGGGAAAGCCCTGCCCTACGCCGACGAAGTGGCCTTCATCCAATCCAAAATCACCGGCCTGGTGACTGCCGAAGGCGGCTTCCACAGCGCGGGCGAAATCAACACCTTCTGGGCGCAGTTCCAGCAATTCGGCGGCTGGTGGACGAACGACGACAAGTTAACCGCCCCGACTTCGTCAGCGCTCGACAAAGCCCTGGGCGTGCGCGCTCCTGAATACCAGGGCGAGGGCTATCACCTGCTGACCTACGTCTCCCCGATTTTGGGCGAGGCCGGCGCGAACAAACCCTGGTTGCAGGAAGTCCCCGACCCGACCACGACCGTCATGTGGAACTCCTGGGTCGAAATCAACCCCAAGACCGCAGAACAACTCGGCCTGCACGATGACGACGTGGTGCGGATTGTCTCGCCCTACGGCGCGGTGGAGGCTTCCGTATATCTGTATCCGGCCATTCGTCCAGATGTGATTGCCATGCCTTTCGGGCAGGGTCACACTGCTTATGGCCGCTATGCTGAAGAGCGCGGTGTCAACCCCGCTGATTTGTTTGGCAACGTCACCAACGACGCGGGCGACCTGGCCTATGCCGGGCTGAAAGTCAAAATCGAGAAGACGGGCAAACAGAAAATATTGTCACGCCTGGAAAGCCGCATCGGTGTTTATGGGTATGAGGAGCATTAATCATGGCTGAACATAATATTCCCGAATATAAAGCCAATTGGAAAGAAGAAGAGCAGGGCAAATGGGGCATGGCCATTGATATGGACCTTTGCACCGGCTGTAACGCCTGTGTGGCCGCCTGCGCGATGGAAAACAACATCCCCTTTGTGGGCGAAGAAGACGCCGGATACGGGCGCGGTATGCACTGGATTCGCATCGAACGCCTGTGGGATGGCAAATATCCCGATGTGCGCACCGATTTCCAGCCGGTCATGTGCCAGCAATGCAATGCTGCGCCCTGCGAATCAGTTTGCCCGGTGTTTGCTTCGGTACACAGCCGGGCCGAGAAGTTGAACGTGCAGGTCTATAACCGCTGTGTCGGTACGCGCTATTGCGCCAACAACTGCCCGTATACCGTGCGCACCTTCAACTGGCGCGACTACACCCCAAACCTGCCTGAGCCGCTCAACAACCAACTTAATCCCGATGTAACCGTCCGCCGAATGGGCGTCATGGAAAAATGCACGTTCTGTGTCCAGCGCATCCACAAGGGGCAAGACCAGGCCAAATCTGAAGGCCGCGAGGTGTTCGACGGCGAAGTGCAGCCGGCCTGCGCCCAGGCTTGCCCGGCAGACGCGATTGTCTTCGGGCGCGTGGATGACCCCGAAAGCCGCGTCAGCCGCCTGGCCCGCCAGGGACGCGGTCACAAACTGCTCGAAGACCTGGGAACCCTGCCGCAAGTTACTTATCTCAAGGGAGGCTCGCATGTCCGTACTGGCTAAACCGCTTGCCAACGCGCACGCGCACGAAGAGCACGACCACGAAGCCGAACTGCGCAAGGAAAACCTGCTGCTTGACCCCAAGCCGCGCGGTGAAATGAACGCGATGGTGATGGATATGATGGGCGGAACCACCTGGAAGTTCTGGCTGGTGGCCGCCATCATGGGCGCTCTCGTGCTGTGGGGCGTCTTCTACTCGTGGGGCACGATGATTATCCAGGGTTTGGGCGTCGCGGGCGTCAACCAGCCGGTGTACTGGGGCCTGTTCCTCGTCCACACCGTGTTCTGGATTGGCATCAGCCACGCCGGGACCTTCGTCTCGGCCCTGTTGCGCGTCTTCAAAGCCGAATTCCGGCGTCCGTTCACCCGCGCCGCTGAATTGATGACCACCTTCGCCCTGGCACAGGCCGCCATCATGATTTTTGCCCACATGGGCCGCGTCTGGCTGGCCTACTGGATGTTCCCGCTGCCCAATCAGCGCCAACTGTGGACGAACTTCCACTCCCCGCTGATGTGGGATTTCCTGGCGATTAACACTTACCTGCTCTCCTCGACCATGTACCTGTTCCTGCCGCTCATCCCCGACCTGGCGATGGCCCGTGACCGCTCAACCGGCTGGCGAAAGAAGGTCTACAGCATCCTGGCCCTGGGCTGGCGCGGCACCGAAGGCGAATGGACTCACCTGCGCACCGCGCTCAATATCTTCGCCTTTGCCATCCTGCCGATTATGTTCTCGGTGCATACCATCGTTTCGTGGGACTTCGCGGTTGCCACCCGCCCATTCTGGAACTCGACCATCTTCGGCCCGTACTTTGTCGTCGGCGCGATTCACTCTGGCGTGGCGGCGGTAGCAATGGTGCTGGTGGTGCTGCGCGCAACCATCCGAAACATGGATTACTTCCTGCGCCCGCAACATTTTGACACTCTCGGTAAGTTGATGTTGATTATCTCCATGGCCTGGGCCTATTTCTTCTTCAATGACCTGATAGTGCAGTGGTACGGCGGCGATAAGTGGACCAGCGAACTGCTGCACTTTCACGAAGCCGGCAAATGGGGCTGGATTTGGTTCCTGATGTTGATTTGTAACGTAGCCATTCCCTGGCTGACATTGTGGAACAAGAAAATCCGCCGCTCTCCCTGGATTTTATTCGCCATTGGCTTGCTGATTAACGTTGGCATGTGGGCCGAGCGCTTTATCATCGTGCCGGTTTCGCTCTCGATTAACCGCACCCCCTTCCGCTGGGGCGATTACGAGGCTGGCGTCGAAGTGCCGATTTTCATCGGCTCGCTGGCCCTGTTCATCCTGCTCTACATGCTGGCCTCGCGCATCCTGCCGCTGGTGCCGGTTTGGGAAGTGCAGGAAGGCCAGATGGCGCATTCCATCCGCAAGTACGGTAAAGAGCCGGTTGTCACGGTTAGTGACCTGGAGTAATGGAGGCCCATGATGACAGACAAGACTGAAACAACCGAAAAAAACATGCTCCTGGCCCTGTTTGAAGATATCGACCCCGCCGCCCACGCGGTCGACAAATTGCGCGCGCTCGGACTCGACAACGAACACGTCAACGTGATTTCGGGTACACCCATCACCGAAGCCATGCTCGGACGCCCGCACCAGAAGACCAATATCCCACGCATGGCCATGGCCGGGGCGATTGGCGGCCTGCTGGTCGGCATCTTCTTCGCCTTCGGCACGCCCGCGCTGTACCCGGTCTATGTTGGCGGACAGCCGCTCTTCGCCGTGCCGCCCAGTATCGTAGTCATGTTCGAACTGACCATGCTCGGCATCATGATTAGCACTTTCCTGGGCGTCTTCCTCGATTCGCATTTCCCGTCTTACAGCCCGAAGGTCTATGTGCCGGAAATCAGTGATGGTTATATTGCGCTCTTGATTGACTGCGCAGCAGAGCAGGAAGATGAAGTCAAGAAAGCGATGGCTGATGTCGGCGCGGCCTCGGTCAAATACGCGGAGGTTCAACCGCTATGAGCATCAAACTACGTTTAGCCATGGTCATCGTCAGCGCGATTTCCACGCTGGGCATCATCATGCTGTTTACCTACGATGTCATTAAACTGGAATGGATTTCGTTCATGGAAATTCAGCCCTCCTACGGGCCGATGGACAAACCCCTGCCTGTGGCGGCCAATTCCATCCCAATTGAGGGCGCGGCCTACATCCCCGGCATGGGCGACCCGGTTAACCCCATCGAGGCCGATGAAGTCTCGGTAGAGCGCGGACGCATCCTGTACACCGTCCACTGCGCCATGTGTCACGGCGCGGATGCTCAGGGCAACGGCCCGGTCGGCCTGGCACTGATTAATCGCCCCGCAAATCTGGCCGGCGAAGTGACCCAGGCCAAATCGGACGGCACACTCTTCCTGACCATCTCCAACGGCATCGAGGGCAAAATGCCGGCCCTGAACGAAAACCTGAACGTGCGCGAACGCTGGGACCTGGTCAACTACATGCGCGCGCTCGAACCTGCCCCGGCGGAGGAAACGCCATGAAAGACCAGACCAATAATATTATTTTCATCACGATGTTTGGGCTGCCGGTGGTGGTGCTTGTCTTCATCTTCGGCCTGTATGCACTCAGTTGCATCCCGACCAATACCTGCTCCGGCGTCCCCCGGCCTGTCACCACCCC
>JAWOIR010000358.1:0-5406 GCA_046484545.1 Anaerolineales bacterium | reverse complement strand
GCCCTCGAAGGCTCGATTGCCATCACCGGCGCGCTGGTGCAGTGGCTGCGCGACAACCTGGGCATCATCGAAAAGTCAGCGGATGTCGAGACGCTCGCCCAAACCGTCGAGGACAATGGCGGCATTTACTTTGTCCCGGCTTTTAGCGGACTATTCGCCCCCTACTGGCGTTCCGATGCGCGCGGCGTTATCGTCGGCATGACCCGCTTTATCAACAAAGGCCACATCGCCCGCGCTGCGCTCGAAGCGACTGCCTACCAGACCCGCGAAGTGCTGGATGCGATGGAAAAGGACTCAGGCGTTAAACTGACTTCGCTCAAAGTGGATGGCGGCATGGTCTTCAACGAAACCCTGATGCAGTTCCAATCTGACCTGCTGGGTGTGCCGGTCATCCGTCCCAAAGTGGCAGAGACGACTGCCCTGGGCGCGGCCTATGCCGCCGGGCTGGCTGTTGGCTTCTGGAAGGATTTCGACGAACTGCGTGCCAATTGGGGCCTCGGCAAAGCCTGGTCACCGCAAATGGGTGCGGAAGAACGTGCCAAATTGTATGCGGGCTGGAAGAAAGCTGTCACGCGCACTTTTGAGTGGGTGTAAAGGCAGAGTTTTTCAACAATCAAAAAGACCAGCCAGGCTGGTCTTTTTGATTGCGTATCGCGCAAGATGACAGGGATGGTTTAGTACAAAATCAACAAGCCCTTGAAGTTTGTTTCCACCAAATCCCGATTGCCTGAAACTTTGGCGCGCTGCATGCCTTCCTCGTAAGAAAAACGGCCTGAGACAAATATATTGAAATCCAGCACATCCATTTCGAGTTCGGCTTCAGGTTCTCCGCTTCCTAAAATCCACTCGCCGCCCGCGATTCCGGTCAGCACAAGCCGGATGGCGCGTCTGCCCAGTTTTCCATCCACCTTACGGGCGACATCCCGCACCACCAGTTGGTTGATGCGCCCATCATGGTCACCGGTCTGTTCGAAATCGCGGCCTGTTGCGCGGCAAATATCGAGGCGGTGCATCCAGGTGTCCCGGCTGTGCGTCACCCACATCAACTGGCGCAGCGACATAAATCCGCCAACAGGATGGGGAATGGCAATCCATTTAATGGCGCGAAACCCATAGGCCCAGTTGTGAATGGCTTTGGGGCCAACCTGTCTCAGTTCGGCAATCAGTTCTGCAGGGGTCATTCCGGTGCGTTCACCTACCTGGAGGTCATTAATCGCGTCCTCGGGTAACTGCCCATTTTTAGGAATACGGCTGTATTGGCGAAACATTTCCCCGTAGCCGATTCCGCTGGCGTACCCGCCGGCCTGGTGGGCAACCATGTCATGGACATTCCAGGCGGTGCAGGCCGTCGGCTTCGACCAGTCTTCGGGGTCAAGCGATTCAATCAAGCGCATAAAACGTTCGAATGCGGTCGTCAGCAGTTGATGGGCTTCCTCTGCGGTTGGCGTATCGATTTGATGTGCGTATGTAAAAGCAGTGGGGGAAATCGCTACGGTCATTTTTTCTCTCCTTTGGTTGGTATAGCCTGTTTAAGTATGGATAAGATGATGGGTATCAGTGACCCAAAACGCCCCTGGCCTACCGGTAAATGGGGTTCGTTTGCAAGCTGCATCGCGGTCAGTCCATGTGATATTGCGATGACAGTATTGACAATTTGCTCACTGGAAAGTTCGGTATCAAGTTCGTTTTTAAATTGCTCGACCCGTTGATAGGAATGGTTGAGTGTGCCGAAACTCACTGCGAGACTTTCTGGCGAAGGCACAAATCCTGGAACGGGCCGCTCAAAACATAGTTGATAGAGTTCGGGGTTTTTGAGCGCAAAAGACATGTAACCTTCGATAATTTTTTGGATTTCATCATCAAAGCCTGCCGATTCTTCCGCCAGTTCGGCGATATATTCATTCCAGAGCGTGAACCCAAGCCGAAAAAGCGCATCGTAGATGTCCATCTTGCCCGAAAAATAGTTATACAGGGATGGCGCGCGCATATCCATACGGCGGGCGAGTTCCTGCATTGAAAGCGCGGCAACACCTTCTTCGCGCATAATCGCGCGGGCGGTGTCGAGAATATTTTGGATGGTGGCTTCACGGTTACGCTGACGTCGGGTTGGCATGGGGCCTCTTTACACAAAAACTAATATTATTAGTTTTTACTAATTATATTAGTTTTTTCCGAGATGTCAAGCCCTCAAAAGCGGGCTCGGCTTAAATTCAGATAAGTTTTGTCCAACTTTTGTATGAACTCTATATGAAACACGGACATCGGTATTGACCTTGCGTCGTATTTGTATATAATTTGCACAAGTTTACAGGTAATAACTATGCAAAACCTGTGCAAATTATGTTCAAGGAGAGAAAAAATGAAACGCTTTACCACTGTTGTATCCCTGTTGTTCGTTGCTGTCTTTGTCCTGGCTGCCTGCGCCCCCGCTGCAACCCCGACCCCCGAGCCGACTGCCATCCCCGAGCCGACTGCGGCTCCGGAACCGACCGAAATGCCGGCCCCCGAAGTGCTCGACATCGTTGACACCGCGGTTGCCGATGGCCGATTCACCACCCTGGTGGCTGCTGTTCAGGCTGCTGAATTGGTTGACACCCTCAAGAGCGAAGGCCCCTTCACCGTCTTTGCCCCCACCGATGACGCTTTTGCAGCCCTGCCCGAAGGCACAGTTGAAGAATTGCTCAAACCTGAGAACAAACAACTGCTGACCGACATCCTGCTCTACCATGTCGTCTCCGGCAAAGTGATGGCTGCCGACGTGGTTGGCCTGACTAGCGCCACTACCGCACTCGGTCAAGATGTTAGCATTGAAGTTGATATGGGCAATGTTTACATCAATGACGCCCAGGTCATCATCACCGACATCGAAACCAGTAACGGCGTCATCCACGTCATCGACGCAGTCATCTTGCCGCCCAGTGAAGAAGAAGCCGAAGCCCCCGGCACGATTGTGGACATCGCCATCGGCGATGAGCGCTTCAGCACCCTCGTCACCGCTGTCGTGACCGCTGAACTGGTCGAGACCTTGAGCGGCGAAGGCCCCTTCACCGTCTTCGCCCCCACCAACGACGCTTTTGCCGCCCTGCCTGAAGGCACCGTCGAAGAACTGCTCAAGCCTGAGAACCGCGAAGCCCTGACCAATATTCTGCTCTACCACGTCGTTTCCGGCAAGGTTATGGCTGCTGATGTGGTCGGCCTGGAAAGCGCCACCACCGTCCTGGGACAGGACATCACCATCACCGTCCGCGATGGCAAAGTCTTCCTGAATGATACCGTCGAAGTAATCATCACTGACATCGAAGCCTCCAACGGCGTCATCCATGTCATCGACGCTGTGCTGCTGCCGGCTGACTAAGAAAAACTCTTCTCCTCCAGAAGTGGTTGCTTAAAACGAACTGCCCCGGAAAACCGGGGCAGTTCCACTTTCAATTGTCAGTAGAGCACGAATATTTTGCAAAAATCGGAAATTCTTTCAACTTTCGTGAAGTAGTGACAGTAAGCCTGATGGACTTGAAATCGCCCCGGGCTGTTTTTCAAAAAATAAACTGTGCTAGAATCGAGAGAGCCGGGGACGCCGACCCCGGCTCTCCTTTGAAAGGAGGAGAAGAGAAATCACCTATGCACCTAATATACATCCTTCGGCCTAAACTTACTTGACGCTTACCCTACGCTTGCCCTACGATTGTCCGACAAAATGATAACAGAAATGCAAGGTCACAGTCTCATGAACCCCGCCTTCGTCAAACCCCGCTACGACGCGCACGGATTCGCCAACCTGCCCGTGCTCATCACCAGCCTGCTCGGTGGCCCGGCGGCCACGCGCCCCTTCAGCGGCCTGGACGAAACCTACGACAACGTCCTGCTATTTCTTGTGGATGGATTTGGCTGGCGCTTTTTCGAGCGTTTCGCCGACTCGCCGGCCCTTGACCGTTTCACGCGCCAGGGGAAAGTCGCCAAACTGACCGCGCTCTTTCCCTCCACCACCTCGGCCCACATCCCATTCATCCACAGCGGCCTGCCGATGGGCGAAAGCGGCCTGCACGAATGGAACTACTACGAACCGCTGCTGGATGCCATGATTGTGCCGCTGCTGTTCTCCTTCTCCGGCAGTGCCGAGCGCGACCAACTCAAACGCACCGGCCTCGACCCGAAAACGCTCTACCCGCCTCGCAGCCTCTACCGCCGCTTGAAAGGGCTGGGCGTCAAATCGCAAGTCTTCCAGCACCGCGAATACACCCCCTCCACTTATTCGAACATTGCCTTCAAGGGCGCCAACGCGCGCGGCTTCAAAACCCTGCCCGAATTGCTGGTCAACCTGCGCGAAGCCCTGTCTGCCACAAAGGGTAAAAACTACATCTTTGTCTATTATGACAAAATCGATTCCATCAATCACGATTACGGCCCCGAATCGCCCCAATCCGATGCTGAAATCGACACCTTCCTGACCATCCTCGAACGCCACTTCTTCACCCAGAAACCGAAAGGCAACGGAAAAACCCTGTTATTATTAACTGCCGACCACGGACAGGCCGAAGTAGACCCTAAAACCACTGTCTATCTCAACCGTTCCTTCCCCGGTATCGAAAACTTCATCCGCACCACCGCGAGCGGCCAGTTGCTCGTCCCTGGCGGCTCGTGCCGCGACATGCTCCTCTATATCAAGGAAGAGCACCTCGACGAAGCCCAGGCCATGCTCGCAGCCGGGCTGGCGGGCAAAGCCGATGTCGTCCGCACCGCGCATTTGATCGAGGCCGGGTATTTTGGCCCGGATGTCACCCCGCGCTTGCTGGAGCGACTCGGCAACCTCGTTATCCTGACTTATCGTTACGAATCAGTCTGGTGGTACGAAAAAGGCAAATACGAACAAAAATTTTACGGCCATCACGGCGGATTAACGCCGCAGGAGATGGAAATTCCCTTACTCGCATTGGAGATATAACATGAAATCTGGCTACGTCGCCGTTATCGGACGCCCCAATGTGGGCAAATCGACCCTCATCAACGCCTTGCTCGGCCAAAAAGTGGCCGCCGTCTCGCCCAAGCCTCAAACCACCCGCCGCCAGCAGTTCGGCATCCTGACCACCGACGAATTCCAAATCGTCTTCATCGACACCCCCGGCCTGCATCAGCCGCGCCACAAACTCGGCGAAGTGCTCAACCAAAAGGCCGAAGAATCTCTCGCGCACGTGGACGCGATACTCTGGCTGGTCTCCGTCGCAGAAGCCCCGACCGAAGACGATAGGCGTATCGCCGCGCACTTGGCCGGACTCAAGCGGCGCGCCCCCCTCATCCTGGCCGCCAATAAACTCGATTTGGTCAACCCTGACGAATTATCCGCCAATACCGCGCCCTATGCCGAACTTGCCCCCGAAGCCGAAATCGTCCCCATCTCTGCCATCCAGGCTC
>JAWOIR010000020.1:0-10302 GCA_046484545.1 Anaerolineales bacterium | reverse complement strand
TCTCCTTTTGTCTACAGGGACCGTAAAATTTCTTCTATTTTACTCGAACATGTGTTTTTTGTTCTTGCGAATCTGCCGGTTCTCTAACATTTGCCATAAAAAACGCGCTCGCGGTCATTACGACCACGAGCGCGTTTTTTTGTCTCATCTGCAATAGTTAGCTGTCCAGGCGGGACACTTCGGCGTTGATTTGGGGCAACAGTTCGTTGATTTTATCCATGAACGGGCCGGCATTGTCGGCCTGGGAGATATCACCGGATTTGATGGCCGCGCCATAGGCGTCAGCATAGCCGATTGAAGCATCGGCCAATTGCTGAACAAGGCTGTTCAAGCGGTTGTAATCATCTGAATCTGGCGCGGGCAGGCTTTTGAGCGCTTGCCCGGCTCCGCGCAGGGACGCCAGAGTGGTCTCAGATTCAGCAACCCACTGCGGGTCAGTAAACTTGCTATTGTCGTTATTGACAACATCCACCTGGGCGTTGAGAGCGCTGGCGGCGTTGTTGAATTCGTCAAGCGCCGGGTTGAGGGCGTCCACGTAGGCACTGCCGCAGGCGGTCAGCACAAAGATGGACATGACTAATATTGCAGGTAAAACGAAATTCCTTTTGGCGAACATTTTTCCTCCGTATTATAGGTGAAGCGTGAATGTGATAAATACTGCCGAAATTGTAGCATTGTCATTTTCCGAAGTCAAGCATCATTTTTTTGTTGTTTTTTCGGGTTGGGAACTATTCAAAGATGTGCGAACGTGGTAAAAATTATTCATCACTGCTATTTGCCGTAAAGAAGGCCGCATTTTGGGGTGTCAGCGCACGCGCGTTTGCGGCGCGCTGACACCCCAAAATGCGGGGGCTTATCACAGGAATTCCCAAAGAACCAAAATTATTTATCACACAACAGGAAAAGAGTCATGAAACAAAAATATTTTATTGACAGTCACAAAGCCGTGACTTTTTTCGTCATTCTTGGCATGATGGCCTGGTTCAACCAGTGGGACAACCCGACCGCCTGGGTTTATCTGTCCCTGCATGGCACATATGGGATTTTATGGGTGCTCAAAAGCCGAATTTTCCCCGACAAGCAATGGGAAATAGACAGAGGTCTGTTCTTTGGCTTGTACGCCTGGGCCGGCCTGAGCCTGTACTGGATTGCGCCGTTCATCATCACCTCCCAAAACGTGCAGGCCCCTGCATGGCTGCTCGGGCTTTCAGTTAGCATGTACACTTTCGGCGTTTTCTTCCACTACGCTGCCGATATGCAGAAGCATGTCCAACTAAAATACAACCCCGGCCACCTGATTGACGAAGGGTTGATGGCGCGTACCCGTAACATCAACTACTTTGGCGAGTTGCTGATTTACCTCGGCTTTGGCATATTAGCCATGCACTGGCTTCCCCTGGCGGTGATTGCGCTCTACCTGATGGTCATCTGGTTCCCCAATATGCATAAAAAAGACAAATCGCTCTCGCGCTATCCGGGTTTTGCCGAATACAAGCGCAAGTCGAAGTTGTTCATTCCGTTTTTGTTTTAGTATTACAGCGCAAAGTTCCAGAAAAATCCCGAAAAATGGTTGTGCATGGGAGCGTGCGCCCCCCACGCACAACCATTTTTCGGTTATCTCTGGAAGTGAATGCGCAGCAGCGATGCAACCTGCGCTGTAATATTAGGCTGGGAACTTATTGCGTTACTGTTTTAAAACACACAAGGCACGAAGGAAAATTGTTCAAAAGAGCCTTTTCCTTTGTGCCTCTCGTGTTTGGAGTGTTTGGACTTAAGTCTGTATCAATTTCTTGACATCACTCAAGGCCTGCTCTGCTGAGCGGAAGTGGATGGCTTTCATGCCCAGCGCGGTGGCGGCCTGGATGTTTTCGATGAAGTCATCCACAAAAATGGCTTCGTCAGCTTTTGCGCCCAGCGCGCCCAGCGCGTGATGGTAAATGCCGGGCGTCGGCTTGGCCATGCGCACCTCGGCGGAGATGGTCAGGTGGTCGAAAGCATCGTCGAACTTCTGCTCGTGAATCCAAGCGCGCAGGCCGTCCCAGGCGTTGCTAATCAGGCCAACTTTGTGAGTCTTGCGGGCTTCGCGCAGGAAGGCGACGATGTCCCAATCGATTTTATCCCCGGCGAAAAAATCTGCGCGGATGCGTGAAAAATCATTCGGTGAAAGACCCAGAGTGCGGACAACGTTGACCCAGTGGGATTCCTCGGTGACGGCCCCGACCGAAGCGCGCGCGCCTGTGCCATAAGGCCCGCCGCCGAAAGCGACTTCTTCGATTTGCTGGTAGGTTAAGCCAAATTGCGCGCCGAGTTGGGCGCGCGGTTCTTTGTCCTCGGTGCGCACAATCACCCCGCCGAGGTCGAAATAGATGGCCTTAATCATTCTTCCAGCATCTTCTTATAGAGCGGATTGAGCGCAAACTGTTTGCGGGTGATTTTGGTGGACTTGCGGCACTTCGGGCAGTGGGCGTCGTAGTGGACGGACGGATTTTCCTTGAACAATGCAGCCAATGTTTCGATTTCGCTTTTATTCAGGGTAAAGGGCATTGAGCAGGATGAGCATTTGATTTGCATGTGAGCCTCCTTGAGTCTTTGATAACAGTTTACCAGATTCTTGGACGGCTTTTCGGTTTTGGTTCTTTGGAAATCCCTGTAATAAGTCTCCGCATTTTGGATATGAGCACGCGCGTTTGCGGCGCGCTCATATCCAAAATGCGGCTTTCTTCACGGCAAATATCAGAGAGCTGGTTCTTTGGAAATCCCCGTGATAAGTCTCTGCATTTTTGGGTATGGGCGCGCGCCGCGTACGCGTGCGGCGCGCTCATATCCAAAAATGCGGTTTTCTTCACGACAAATATCAGAGAACCTCTGCTTTGCTGTCTGGAAGTTCTTATAAAGAATTAATTTCATCTCTCCACCTTCTTCGTTATAATTTATTGTGATAGGAGAACCCTGATTATGTTTATGTTTCAAGGTCCTGACCGCAGGCAAGAAGAAGAACGTGTTCGTGAAGAGGGGCGCCTGCCCGCCGGGCAA
The DNA here is from genome assembly GCA_046484545.1 of Anaerolineales bacterium. Taxonomy (GTDB): domain Bacteria; phylum Chloroflexota; class Anaerolineae; order Anaerolineales; family Villigracilaceae; genus UBA8950. The sequence continues at coordinate 7,269 of JAWOIR010000020.1, read as the reverse complement.
TCGCTGACTTTGAAATTTCCGGTGCTGCACTATGGCCCGGTTCCGGCTTTCAACCCCGCTACCTGGGATTTCAAGGTGTGGGGTGAGGTCGAAGAAGAAAAACGCTGGACGTGGGAGGAATTCAACCAATTGCCGCGCACTGACCTGTTGATGGACATCCATTGTGTGACGCGTTGGAGCAAGTTCGACACCCGATGGCAGGGCGTCTCGGTGCGCACCCTGGTTGAGCAGGGATTTTTCCAACTCAAGCCGACTGCCAAATATGTCATGCAGCATGCTGAATACGGCTTTACCGTCAATTTACCGCTGGAGGTGGTTTTTCAGGATAACTTCCTGCTGGCAACCCACTTTGACGGCGAGCCGCTGACTCCCGACCATGGCTATCCGCTGCGCGGTGTGGTCGGTCACATGCCCGACAAGCCTGATTTAGAGACTCCTTATTTCTGGAAGGGCGCCAAATGGCTGCGCGGCCTGGAGTTCATGCCCGCCGACCGGCGCGGATTTTGGGAACAATCCGGCTATCACAATCGCGCTGATGTCTGGCGCGAAGAACGCTTCGGCTAATCTGCCCAAGAAAGCAGGACGCCAGGGTTTTACACCTGGCGTCTTTTTTATTTGAAACGGCGCATGGACTCTTTGGGAATTCCCGTGACCAGCCCCCGCATTTGGGTGAGAGCGCGCCGCATACGTGGCGCGCTCTCACCCAAATGCGGCTCTATTTACGGCAAATATCAGAGAAACTACGCATGATTATGGCCGCTTGCCGAGCGTGACCGACACCTCGATTTGTTCCTCACCGCGCAGGACGGTCAGGACAATTTCGTCTCCGGGCCCTTTGTTCGAGACCAGGTAGCGCATCAGGTCGTCATAATTTTTGACCGGGCGGCCATCAATGGCAATCACCAGGTCGCCTCCGGCCAGCAAGCCGAGCAGTGTGGTTTCCCTGTCGCCTGCCCGGATTCCAGCGCGCGCTGCCGGGCTGCCAGGCTGGACAGAGGTCACATACAGGCCGGTGAATTGCGGTAATTCCAGGGCTTCAATCATCTCAAGCGTAAAATCGCTGATGGAGGCAATGCCCATGTAGGGATAATCGTATTGACCGTCCGCAATGATTCCGGGGGTGACTCGCTTGACGATATTGACCGAAATTGCAAAGCCGATGCCGGAATTAACCGGCTCACCCTGGGCGGTACTCGAAGCCGTGCGAATGGCGCGGTTGACGCCGATGACTTCGCCTTGCAGGTTGAAAAGCGGTCCGCCTGAGTTGCCGGGGTTGATGGCCGCATCGGTTTGAATCAGGTCGGCAGCGCTGAATTGGCCTCCGCCAGGTGCCTGACGGTCGGAGGGCAGGGTGCGCCCTACGGCTGAGACGATTCCGGTGGTCATCGTGCCATTCAGACCAAAGGGGTTGCCAATCGCGATGACGGTTTGTCCCACCTTGAGCGCGTCTGAATCGCCCAGAGGCAGTGGCACGAGTTCATCCGCTGGCACATCCACCTTGACGATGGCCAGGTCTGAATCCAGGTCAACGCCGCGCACCTCGCCATACGTCCGCAGACCGGAGGGGAAGACGACCTCGATTTGGGTCGCGTCTTCGATGACGTGATAGTTGGTGACGATATGGCCCTCTTTATCATAGACAAAGCCGGAGCCTTGTCCGCCGCCGCGCGTGGTCAGCACTTGCAGGGAGACCACGCCAGGATAAACGCGCTCATACAGCGCCATTAACAGGTCTTGTTCCTGAAGCAAATCCGTGCTGACCTGTACGGGGATGATGGCTGGCGGTGATTGGGTGGGTTCTATCAGGCCTGGGGGTGGGGTAACGATGTTTGGGACTGCTGATTCGGGAATAAACATTCCGCAAGCCAGTGATGCAAGCAAAAGTATACTAACTGTTACCGATAAAGCAAATTTCCTGTTCATAACACGCTCCTAAAAGTTGAGACGCTCAAGATTGCCGCGCCTGCGCCAGCAGTTCTCGCTGCTGGTCACTCAGGGTTTTCGGCACCTGAACTTTAACCCGCACGTATAAGTCTCCTTTGGTTTCGGGCGATTTTACCTTTGGCATTCCGCGTCCGCTCAGGCGGATGAGTTGTTCGGGCTGGGTTCCAGGCGGGATGGTAATGCGAATCTTGCCGCCCAGGGTCTGTACTTCGGCTTCGCCGCCCAGCAGGGCAGTGAAGACATCGATTCTGGCGTTGGTGTACAGGTCGTCGTTTTTGCGCTCAAAGTTGATATCTTGCTCGACGCTGATTTTAAGATAGACATCGGCGCCCTCCGGCCCGGCTCCGGCAGCGCGGACTTTGGAGCCGGTCTTGACCCCGGCAGGGATGCGCACCGTCACTCGTCGCCCACTGCTTTCGACGACGCGGGTGGTGCCGCTGTAGGCTTCCTGCAGGGAGATGATGGCTTGCTGCTCGTAGCGGCGCGGCATACGTGTGCCGTAGCCGCTGCCGGGCGCGCCGCCGAAAATTGTGCTAAAGAAATCGGAAAATCCGCCCGCGCCGCCGAACAGGTCGTCAAAGTTGACCTGCTGCCCCTGCCCGCCGCTGCCGGGCTGGCTGCTGGTCCACTGGCCCCAGTCGAATCCGCCGGGCGCGCCGCGGTTTTGCCACGAGGAATACGCCGACCCCAACTGGTCGTAGCGGGCGCGTTTTTGCGCATCCGAAAGCACCTGGTAGGCCTCGTTGACATCCTTGAACTTGTCTTCGGCCTGTTTGTTATTCGGGTTGCGGTCGGGGTGATACTCACGCGCCAGTTTGCGGTAGGCAGTACGGATTTCGTCTGCGCTGGCAGAGCGGGAGACGCCCAGGGTTTGGTAGTAGTCTTTGTATTCCATAGTTATTTTATTGTACGCTCCTGTCGCGTGGTCTGCAAGTGCAATCAGCGCGGTTTAATAGAACTCTTATTGTATATTCTAACAAATAATACCTGCCTGCATTTTGGACGGTTCTCTGATATTTGCCGTAAGGAAGTTCGCATTTTGGGATGTGAGAGCGCGTACGCGCTCTCACATCCCAAAATGCGGGGGCTTATCACGGGAATTCCCAAACAGCCTTTTGGCCTATGACGACCTGTGATATGGCGGATTTCCGTAATTGACGCAACCTGAAAACGCGGCTATGCTTGAAGCAACCGGTTCCCAATCCACTCGCGAGGTTGGAAGACAAAACATTTAAAAAGGAGACAACTCGCAATGAACTTCAAACGAACCATCATGTTGTTGGGACTGACCTTGATATTCGCCAGCCTGGGGCTATATACCAGGCAGGCCATGGCTGCCGGGTGTTCTGGATTGACGTGTGAGAATTTGAATCCAGCCACTATGGGGTGTACGGCTTTTACAGATGGGCCTGTTAAAGAGTTGCCGTATGATGGCAATCGACGACGTGGCACAGTTGAGACAAGAAAATCTACAAACTGTAACGCAAGATGGGCAAGGGTATACAATCGGTCTGGTTTGAATCGATACGCAGCAGGTACCATTCATTGTGGAACAGGCGGCAGTATATTTCCTTGTCGAAGTGTAAGCTCTCCAGGGCCAATTGCCAGTTCAAGTACTGTGGGAATATTTACTAACATGACTTCCGGTGTTACTGCTTCAGGCGGTTCGAAGAACTTCAAGTCTTGTGGCTCGGTTCAGGCAAGTGGCCCTATAAGTATTCCTATTTCCCAACACCCGCCTTACGATCCTTGGTGTACAGGCACAACCCAATAAATTTATATCCGTTGCATCTGAAAAATGTGCTTTTTCAAGCACAGGAAGGCGCAGTTTTCAACTACGAGCATTATTAGAAAAGGATTGTAAAAATGAAACCAAAAGCACTCACCCTATCTATGTTGACGAGTATTTCTGCCCTGGCCGCTTTAACTGCCGTTGTGTTTTACTTTACCCAACCGGGGGTAACCGCTGTGGCAGAAAACCAGCCGACAAACATTGCTCCTTCACAAGAACCAGTCGAAGGAGAAGAACCGATTCAAGTTCCTGTAAAGTATCCAGTTGCTGTTGACCAACATATCACAGTAGAAGTTACATCAGCCAGGATTTTCATAAGAGGAGTGGAATATTTCAATTCCGAGCCTGACGAAACAGGCGTATACCCTGAAGAGCCAGGCGAACTAATCAAAGTGGGCATCCCTTTTGTGGAAATTGGAATATGTTATACAACGCTTGACGGGGGCGAATGGTATCCCGCAGCCGAACATCTTTACTATGGCAAGCATAAGGTATGGATATCAGAATTTGAGTTCATGGAAGGGGAAAAGTATGCCAGCAGCACAAGCACCGGCGTCAGGTGTGCTCACCTTCGCTATCTTATCGAGGATGTGGATTCGGTTACCTTGCCTATGAAATTTTCCATCGAAGAGTTTTATGCTCCGGGGCGCGAAGTCAATAGCCCCTGCCAGGAAATCCAACAAAGATGGCGCACCAACCCCCTGGCTCAGGAGTATGGCATGAAAATCTCATGCCAGGACGATTTCGCCAAAGGCCCAACCGTCACGCTGGACGATTACTCGAAATCTGTCAGCCGCGAGGATGTGCAGTGGGTTTTCAATATGCTGACCACTGCTGAAGTGCCAGGCCAATGGGAATTTGTGCTCACCGAAATCGAGCCATAGCCCGCCCTTGAAATAAAAACAGGAGGCCCTTCCAGCGGAGGGGTCTCCTGTTTGCGTTATCCTATCCGTGTTCCATCTGTTTTACTCTGGCAAAAAAAATGCAGAAATCCGTAGGTTAATCTACGGAAACTCGCAGGTAAAAAGGTTGACTCTTTATCGCGCAAGAGTATATCATTCGAGTATCTATTCTCACGAAGGTTCGTTCATGGGCATTGCCCAATGTTTCGGAAGGCGAAAATGGCGAAGAGAAAGAATTCCCAGTCTAAAAGCAGGCAGATTACCGTGTTTGTCGCAGAAGACCACCCGATTGCTCGCAAAGGAATCCAGGAAGCCATCGAAAAAACACAGGACGTCCTGCTGGTTGGCGAAGCCGAAAATGGGGTTGGGCTGCCGGAAAAAATCCTGGCCCTGCGTCCCGACGTTTTGCTGCTCGACTTGAAAATGCCCGATTTCTCACCGGCAAAATTGGCGGATTGGGTTCTGGAAAACCTGCCTGAAACAGAAACCCTTGTGCTGACCAGTCACGACCGCGACGCTTACCTGGCGCGCATGATGGCCGCTGGCGCAAGCGGCTACCTTGACAAAGGCTGCCAGGAAGAACAACTGCTCGTTGCCATCCGCCGCGCGGCGGGCAAAGAACCGTTTTTTACCGAAGAACAACTGCAAAGGGCTTCGCGCTGGCAGGAAACGGTTGGGGCCAAGTGGGAAAGTCTCTCGGAAAAGGAACACCAGGTTCTGGCATATCTGTGCGAGGGCCAAGAGAACAGCGACATGGCAGACCGTATGGATATTTCCATCAACACAGTAGAAAAGCATGTCAGCAATCTCTTGAAGAAGTTGGGGGTCAAATCGCGTTTGCAGGCGGTTGCCTGGTTCCATGAGCATGACCCATCAGCCTATGATGACCTGTGATATGGCGGATTTCCGTAATTGACGCAACCTGAAAACGCGGCTATGCTTGAAGCAACCGGTTCCCAATCCACTCGCGAGGTTGGAAGACAAAAAACTTTTAAAAAGGAGACAACTCGCAATGAACTTCAAACGAACCATCATGTTGTTGGGACTGACCTTGATATTTGCCAGCCTGGGGCTTTATACCAGGCAGGCTATGGCCGCTGGGTGCAATGGTCAAACTTGCCATGGCAAAAACCCAGCCTCAATGGGTTGCATAGCGGAAAACCACGGGAATGGGAGGTATATAAGTATTCCAGGAGGTAACATCGGTTTTATAGAAAATAGACGTTCGCCGACGAATAGTTGTAATGCAAAATGGGGAAGAATCTTTAATCAATCAGGCGGTAATAAATATGTCGCTGTCACTTTGTATTGCAACAACACTTCTAATCTATGCTCCGGTTCTGGCAACGGCGCACGCGGGTATGTACCAACCAGTTGGTCGACAAGCGTTTACACTATGATGCATCCTGGTTGGAATACGAAAACGATTGTATGCGGAAATGTTAGTGACAGCGGACCACTTAATCTTCCAGTCGGATTTTGGACTCACACCTGTTTATATTCTCCATAACCCTGACAATATGATTATTCTTGTTTAAATTTTCGTCTAATAATTAAGGAGACTACTGTTATGAAAACAGCCACTCGTTTTTCGGTAATATTGCTAACCGGCCTGCTCGCCCTGGCGGCGTTGACTGCCGTTGTATTTTACTTCACCCAACCCGGGGCGACTGCCGCGGCAGAAAGCCAGCCGTCAGAAATGCCTATCCAGGTTGAATCGGATTTTGAAAATGACATGGTTTCAACAGATGCAGACCGGGCCGAAAAGAAATGGCCCTCTGCGACCAGCAACGACATCACCATTCAAATAACATCGGTAAAATTGACCCAGGAAGAAATGCCCATAACAGAAACGCTCGAAGACGGTTCTTTACACGAATATGTTTATGTCTTCGATTTACTGGAAATCGGAATGTGTCACACAATGCTGGATAATGGGGATTGGGTAATCTGGCCAGATTACCTCCATTATGGAAATCAAAGCGTATTTGCTTGGGGGCTGTATAGATTTGAAGGAGAAGCGCAAGGAGAAATTCTGGCGGATGGCAAAAACACCGGGGAACGCTGCCAATTGTTATATTATCCCATCGATGACCCTGAAACCCTGAGTTTGCCCTTGAAATTCGCCATCACTTCTTTTGGCGTGCCTTACAATGAAGGTTACAGTCCCTGCCAAAATATCGAACGAAGATGGCGTACCAATGTCAAAGCGCAAGAGTACGGCATGAAAATCTCATGCCAGGACGATTTTACCAATGGCCCAACCGTCACGCTGGACGATTACTCGAAATCTGTCAGCCGCGAGGATGTGCAGTGGGTTTTCGATATGCTGACCAACGCGGAAGTGCCAGGCTATTGGGAGTTTGTCATCACTGAAATCGAGCCATAGCCCACCCTTGAAACAAAAACAGGAGGCCCTTGCAGCGGTGGGGTCTCCTGTTTTTGTTATCCTATCCGTGTTCCATTTGCTTTACTCTGGCAAAAAATCTGCAGAAATCCGTAGGTCAATCTACGGAAACTCGCAGGTAAAAAGGTTGACTCTTTATCGCGCAAGAGTATATCATTCGAATATCTATTCTCACGAAGGTTCGTTTATGGGCATTGCCCAATGTTTCGGAAGGCGAAAATGGC
>JAWOIR010000458.1:0-3740 GCA_046484545.1 Anaerolineales bacterium | reverse complement strand
GGTGATGTGGAAGTCCACGCCTTGCGTGGGCTTTCGCTCACCATTAATCGTGGTGAAGTGGTGGCGATTGTCGGCCCGTCAGGTTCGGGAAAATCGACTCTGATGAACATCCTTGGCTGCCTCGACCTGCCCACCTCCGGCGAGTACATTCTGGACGGCGAGCGGGTTTCGGAACTCAAGGATGACCAACTTGCTGACATCCGCAACCGTAAAGTGGGATTCATCTTCCAGAGTTTCAACCTGCTCTCGCGTCAGACCGCGCTTTCGAACGTTGAGTTACCCCTGCGCTATGCCGGCATTACCAGCGGACGCAAAGACCTCGCCCGCCAGTCGCTGACGGCGGTTGGGTTGGAAGACCGTATGACTCATCGCCCCTACGAACTCTCCGGCGGACAGCAGCAGCGCGTCGCCATTGCGCGCGCCCTGGTCAATAACCCGGCCATCATCATGGCCGATGAGCCAACCGGTAACCTCGACTCGAAAGTCGGCCAGGAGATTATAGATTTGCTGCTCAACCTGAACAAAGAGCGCGGCACGACCCTGATTATCGTTACCCATGACCCCAAAGTGGCTGCCCAAACCCAGCGCACCATCCATATTCGGGATGGGGTCGTTGATACGGAGAATGAGTCATGAGTCTGGCACAAATTATCATAGAATCGCTGGAGAGCCTGAACTCGAATAAACTACGCTCCGGCCTGACCATTCTCGGAATCGTCATCGGCGTCGCGGCTGTGATTGCCATGCTCGCCATCGGACAGGGCGCGCAGGACACCATTACCGGCGAGATTTCAGGAATCGGCACGAACCTGCTTTTTGTTTTTTCGGGCAATAACCAGTCCAATGTGCGCAATGTCCGCCCGCTGACAATGTCGGACGCCGAAGCCCTGCGCGACCCTTTTGCCGCGCCATCCGTTGAGAATGTTGCCCCTGTGCTTCAGCGCAACGGCTTGAACGTCTCTTCCTCCACCGAGCAAAGCACTGCCACTGTCACTGGCGTGACCTCTACCTATGAGACCGTGCGTAACTACACGGTTTCCGAAGGTAACTTCATTACAGAAGAGCACAACCTGGGCCGCGCCTCGGTCGTATTGCTTGGGCCTGAACTGGCCGAAAATTTGTTTGGGCGCAGCGAAGGGTTGGTTGGCGAAACCGTGCGCCTGGAAGGACAGCCTTTCCGCGTGATTGGCATCCTGCAATCACGCGGCGGCGGCGCGTTCGGCTCGGAAGATAACGTGGCCCTGATTCCCCTGTCCACCGCGCGCGCGCGCATCATCCCCCGCTCCGGGGAGCGGGTGGATGTCGTTTTTGTCCAGGCCACAAACGCCGAGTCTGTGCCACAGGCTGCCGAAGAAATCGCCCAGATTCTGCGCACCCGCCATCGCACCGAGCCCGGCCTGGATGATTTCACCGTGCTTTCGCAGCAGGACTTCCTGCAGGTTGCGGCCTCCATTACCGGCGTGTTCACCACCTTCCTGGGTGGGATTGCCGCCATCTCCCTGCTGGTGGGCGGAATCGGCATCATGAACATCATGCTCGTTTCAGTCGCCGAGCGCACGCGTGAGATTGGCCTGCGTAAAGCACTCGGCGCGCGTCGCCGCGACATCCTGGTCCAATTCCTGACCGAATCGTCCCTGTTGAGTTTAATCGGCGGCCTGGTTGGGATTTTGCTGGGCTGGCTGATTGCCATGGCGGTCGGGCAGTTTGCGGCAGCCAGCGGCACACCCTTCGACCCGAACGTCAGTTTGAGCGCCGTCCTGCTGGCGACGGTCTTCTCTACCGCCATTGGCCTGTTTTTTGGCATCTACCCCGCCAACCGCGCAGCCGCCCTTGAGCCGGTCGAAGCCCTGCGTTACGAATAGATGACCATCATCCAAATCTCATCCTCCGACCTTGCCCGCTACGCCGCCATCCCCATCGCCTTTGCAGTGCGCACCATCTTCGATGTGCGCCTGCCCGAAAACGGCCTGGGTGGAATCCATCTTGCCGAAACGGCGGTCACGCCCTACGTTAAGGACTACGACGAACTCGAGACTCCGCTCTCGTGGCCGGATGAGTTCGACATCAGCCGCTGGGGCTTGTTCCTGGCTGTCGATGACGGCGGGCAGGCCCTGGGCGGGGCGGCGGTCGCTTGGAACACCGACGGCGTGAACATGCTCGAAGGCCGAATCGACCTGTCGGTGCTGTGGGACATCCGCATCCACCCCGATGCGCGCGGGCAGGGCCTCGGCAAAAAACTGTTCGCCCACGCTATTGAGTGGTCGCGCCAGCGCGGTTGCGCGCGTATGAAAATCGAGACCCAGAACATCAACGTGCCAGCCTGCCGCTTTTACGCCGCCCAGGGCTGTCAACTGGGTGATATTCGCCGCTTTGCCTACATCGATGAACCTTCGGTGGCCCACGAAGTGCAGCTTAATTGGTATCTTGACCTTTAGACATTCATCTAATATGGTAAAATCTCCAACGTCTTGATAAGCCATCCTTTCAAAAAGAGAGAGATATGGAACAAAAACTTGCCCAACTCAAAAGCCTGCTCGGCGAAGCCGCCGACCTGTACCAGATTGAAGCCCTGCTCGGCTGGGACCAGCAGGTCAACATGCCGCCCGGTTCGGCTGAATCGCGCGCGCAACAAATGGCGACCCTCGGCGCCCTGGCACACGAAAAAGCCATCTCGCCCGAAATCGGCAAATTGTTCGAGGAACTCCTGCCCTGGGCTGAAAGCCTCGACCCTGATAGCGAAGACTATCGCCTGATTAAAGTCTCGGCCAAAGATTATGACAAGGCCACCCGTGTCCCGTCATCATTTGTGGCTGAAGCCTCGCAGGTGACCGCCATGGCGCACCAGGCCTGGGCCAAGGCCCGCGCCGAATCCGACTTCTCGGTCTTCCAGCCGCATCTCGAAAAAGTGCTCGACCTGAAGCAACGCTACATCGCCTTCTTCCCGCCTGCTGACCATCCCTACGACACCCTGCTGGATGACTTCGAGCCTGGCATGAAAACCGCCGATGTCAAAGCCATCTTTGAAGCCCTGCGCCCTCAGCAGGTCGAACTGCTCAAAGCCATCACTGCCCAGCCTCAGGTGGACGACTCCTTCATGCGCCTCGACTATGACGAAGCCAAGCAGTGGGATTTCGGCGTAAAAGTCGCCAGTGCCTTCGGCTACGACTGGAATCGTGGCCGCCAGGACAAATCCGCCCACCCCTTCACCACCAATTTTGGCATGGACGACGTGCGCATCACCACCCGCGTCTATAAAAACCAGTTTGCCACTGCCCTCTTCGGCACCATGCACGAAACCGGCCACGCTCTCTACGAACAAGGCGTCGGGCACGTCTGGGCGCGCACCCCGCTTGCCAGTGGCACATCCCTGGCTGTGCATGAATCTCAAAGCCGTATGTGGGAGAATCTGGTTGGCCGCTCCTTACCTTTCTGGGAACACTTCTATCCCCAACTGCAAGCCACTTTCCCTGAACAACTTGGCAAAGTGAACCTCGAAACCTTCTACAAAGGCATCAACAAAGTCAGCCCTTCCTACATCCGCGTTGAAGCCGACGAAGCCACCTACAACCTGCACATCATGCTGCGCCTTGAACTGGAAATCGCGCTCATTGAAGGTGCCATCGCCGTCAAAGACCTGCCCGAAGCCTGGAACGCCAAATTCGAAGACTACCTCGGCCTGACCCCGCCGGACGACGCCCAGGGCGTCCTGCAAGACATCCACTGGTCGGGCGGCATGGTTG
>JAWOIR010000396.1:0-10812 GCA_046484545.1 Anaerolineales bacterium | reverse complement strand
CGCCGGCCTTCAGAGCGGCAGAATAATCCACCAAAATATGGGCAAAACGGTCAACTCTCGCGTCGCTCACAAAGCATCTCCTTGTTCAAAGATGGAATGTATTATATCACCGTCTAAATGTTGTTTCGCTAATATTTGCCGTAAAGAAGTCCACATTTTGGGGCATGGGCTCCTGACTATCTTATCTGTGTGACTGCTTCGCGGCCCACAAGAAAAACCCGGAAATTTGATGTTCATGCCTGCTTCGCAGGCATGAACATCAAATTTCCGGGTCTCCTCGGCAGGTAGCATGTGCCGCACCACACCAAATAGACAGTCAGAGGACTTATCACGGGAATTCCCAAGGGCCTGTTTTGCGTCAGCAAAAAAAAACAGGGTCATCCGGCAAGTCAGATGACCCTGTTTTAATGCAGTGATTGCTACTTGTCGTTGAGCGCGGCCACGCCGGGCAGTTCCTTGCCTTCGAGGAACTCCAGGCTGGCGCCGCCGCCGGTCGAGACATGCGTCATCTGCTTGGCAAACCCGGCCTTCTTGACCGCGCTGGCGCTGTCGCCGCCGCCGATGACGGTCGTCGCGCTGGATTCTGCCAGCATCTTAGCCAGGGCAAAGGTTCCTTCAGCAAACTTGGGGAATTCGAAGACGCCGACGGGGCCATTCCAGACCACCAGTTTCGCATCCGCCAAAACAGCGCGATACAGGTCGAGGGTCTTGGGGCCGACATCCAGCATCCGCCAACCAGCCGGGATTTTATCCACATCCACCACCTGGCTCTCGGCCTCGGCGTCGAATTTGTCGGCAATCACGGCATCCACCGGCAGGACGAATTTATCGCCCACGTTTTCGAGGATGGATTTGGCGGTTTCAAGCGAGGCTTCTTCGACAAGGCTGTCTTGCATATTGACACCTTTGGCGGCCAAAAAGGTGTTGGCCATGCCGCCGCCGATGATGAGTTTGTCGCACTTGGCAAGCAGGGTTTCGACCACCAGGATTTTGTCGCTGATTTTCGCGCCGCCCAGAATGGCAATATAGGGATGCTCCGGTTCGGCAACCGCGCGGCCCAGGTATTTGAGTTCCTGTTCCATCAGGAAGCCGGAGACAGCCGGCAGGAAGCGGGCGATGCCCTCGGTGGAGGCATGAGCGCGATGGGCCGAGCCAAAAGCGTCATTGACGTAGACATCCGCCAGGGCGGCCATCTGTTTGGCCAGGTCGAGGTCGTTCTTCTCTTCGCCAGCGTGGAAGCGGGTGTTTTCGAGCATCAGCACGTCGCCGGGCAGCAGGGCCTGCACCAGGGCTTCGACTTCCGGGCCGACACAATCCGGAGCCATCTGGACGGGTTTATCAATCAGGGCAGATAACGCCTCCGAAGCGGCTTTCAGGCTGAATTCCGGGTTGCGAACCCCCTTGGGGCGTCCGAGGTGGCTGGCAAGCATCAGGGATGCACCCTGTTCGAGCACGTACTGGATGGTCGGCAGGGCGGCGCGGATGCGCTTGTCGTCAGTCACTTTGCCATCCGCCATCGGAACGTTAAAGTCCACACGCATGAAAACGCGCTTGCCCTTCAGGTCGATGTCTTTTACGGTTTTTTTATTCATCGTCAACTCCGTTTAACCTGTTATCCGGTTATCCATTTTTCCGGTGAGGGCACTGGATAACCGGATAACCGAAATACTGGGAAACGACCTTAGAGGGACTTCGCCATCAGCGCAGCCAAATCGGCGGTGCGGCAGGAGTAGCCCCATTCGTTATCGTACCAGGTGACGACCTTGATGAAGTTGCTCTTGTCCTGACCGAGAACGCTGGTGAAAGGCAGGTCAATCGAGGAACTGTAGGCGCTGCCTTTGAAGTCCATGCTGACCAACGGCTCGTCCACGGCTTCGAGGATGCCCTTGAAGCGCGGGGTGGCTGCGGCGTCACGGAAGGCCTGGCGCAGTTCTTCGGTGGTGGTTTCTTTGTCAAGTTCGGCAGTGAAATCGACCACAGAAACGGTCGGGGTCGGGACACGCAGCGAATAGCCGTCGAACTTGCCCTTCAGGTCAGGGATGACCAGCGAAATGGCCTTGGCGGCGCCGGTGGTGGTCGGGATGATGTTCAGACCCGCAGCACGGGCGCGGCGCAGGTCAGAGTGCGGCATATCCAGCACCTTCTGGTCGTTGGTGTAGGAGTGGATGGTGGTCATGAAACCGCGCTTGATGCCAAACATATCGTGCACGACTTTGGCGGCAGGAGCCAGACAGTTGGTGGTGCAGGATGCGTTCGAGACAACGTGGTGGCTGGCCGGGTCATACTGGTCTTCATTGACACCCAAGACAACGGTCAGGTCTTCACCCTGGGCGGGAGCCGAAATGATGACCTTTTTCGCGCCGCCGGAAGTGATGTGGTTGACCGCACCCTTAACCGACTTGCCTTTTTTGTTGACACCGTCTTCTTTGATGGTGAAAAGGCCGGTCGATTCAATGACAATGTCGATACCCAGTTCGCCCCACTTAATGGCAGCGGGGTCGGTTTCTTTGAAAACCTTGACCTTCTTGCCATCAACAACCAGGCCGTCTTCGGCAACTTCCACCGTGCCATCGAAGCGACCGTAGGTCGAGTCGTATTTCAGCAGGTGCGCCATGGTTTTCATGTCACCAATGTCGTTGAAGGCAACGACTTCCAACTCATTCGGGTACATATCACGAATCGCCTTAAGAACCTGGCGTCCAATGCGCCCAAAACCATTGATACCAACTTTTGTAGTCATAAGTAAACCTCCTCAGGTTTTAGATTGTGAATTTTTACACAATTCAAGATTTTATCATGAACAATCCTAAAAGGGGAACCGAATCATGATTTTTGACAAAATATTAACTTTTATTCCAGCAGCGGCCCGGTGCGCTCGAAGAGCAAATCCATCAGGGTTTGGGCCAGTTTATCCGAATCGTGCCGCCAGGGATGCTTGTCATCCACAAGGTTTGCGCCATAAAGCGCAGCACCACCCGTTTCGCCCTCCAATTTTACCCAATCTGACGATTTCGGGAGCGGCAATTCGTAAAAACTATTATAAACAATTATATCCGGCACACCTTCACCAATATGCGCTTCGAGAACCTGAACATGGTCGAGCACCGAATAGCGGTTGGTCTCTCCTGGCTGGGTGGCAATGTTGACCACAAAAGCCTTGAGGGCGCGGCTGGCGCGCACCGCCTCGAGCAAATCCGGAACGAGCAAATTGGGCAGGATGCTGGTGTAGAGACTGCCCGGCCCGATGACAATCAAGTCGGCGGCCAGGATGGCGTGCACCGCAGGCGGAAAGGCAAACGGTGAATTCGGCTCCAGCCAGACCCGGCGCACCCGTCCCGGCATTTCAGGAATGGCGCTCTCACCCTCGACGCGCACACTGACGGTTTGGTCCGGCAATTCGACATCCGCCACCAACCTCACGTTATGTAGCGTGGCCGGAAGCACTCGTCCGCGCACACCCAGCACCCGCCCCGATTCTGCCACCGCTTCCTCGAAACTCCCGGCAATCTCCGCCAGGGCCGAAATGAACAGGTTGCCGAACGAGTGCCCGCCCAGGCCGGACTGGTCGCTAAACCGATACTGAAAGAGTTGGGTCAGCATGGCTTCATCGTCGGATAGCGCAGCCAGGCAGTTGCGGATATCGCCCGGCGGCAGGATACCCAGCGATTCGCGCAGGCGGCCCGATGAACCACCGTCGTCCGCGACCGAAACGATGGCCGTCAGGTTGGCAGAGTGAGTTTTTAGCCCACGCAGCAGAGTTGCCAACCCATGCCCGCCGCCAAGGACAACGACGCGCGGCCCGCGTCTCTTGCGACGGTAACTGGCAATCTGGTCAACCAGTCGCTGCCCGGGGCGCATAAAAGGGATGACCAGGGCGCGATTTAACCCGGTGATGCCAATCATCATCAGGAACAGGCCCAGCCCGGCAAAAATCAGTACACGCAAAGGCCGCGCCAGCGATTGCAGGGCCACAACCTCCAACACCGGGGTCAGTCCGCTCTCCGGCGGGGTGGTACGGTAAATATCCAGCAAAGCAAGCGCAATGCCGACAGCCATCAACGTCAGGCCCAGCAGAATCACGACAAACCAACGCTTTACGCCCAGGCCAGGTATCAGCCAGCGGAAGATGCCTCGTGTTTCCCTTTGCAGGATGCGGAAAAAATTGCGAACTTTTTGCACAAGGGTTGATGATAGCAGTCTTGCAAGCATCCGTCAACAAAACTGAAATGTTGTGGACTCTTTGGGAATTCCTGCGATAAGCCCCCGCATTTTACGGCAAATATCAGAATCGTATTGTGGTGGGGCCGCATCGTAGGGTATGCACTATAATTTAGAAAACACATGAACAAGTCCACTGTTTATTCGTTATCTCTAACTGTAACGCTTTTCCTGCTTGGGCTGGCTGGCGTCCTGCTGATTGCGCCACAGCTACCCATCAGGGTTTTCTCGTCGCTTCCCAGCGGGCAGGCAGCCGTGACTGGCGCGTTGCTTTATGTACTGGCCTTTGTTTATTTTGCGTCCGGCATCCTGAACTATACCGGGCGAAAAAGACGCATCCTTGAGATTTCCTGCATCATTTTGCTGACCGCCACCGTCGCATCGTTTTGGGTCAACAGTCTTTACGGTGAAGCCTTCTGGCTTGCGTTTTTGGCAGGGACGCTTTTGCTTTATCCATGGATAACAAACCCGTTCTTTGACTGGCTTCAAACCGCCACCCTGCTGGCAAACTTTACCATCGGCATTTTTCTGCTGGTCCGCCCTGGATGGGCCGCCATCAACCTGCCAGCCCTGGCTTACGAACCCATGCTGCTTTCCATGGCAATTGTTTTTTTGCTAAGCGGATTGGTTGCAACGACAGCAAGTTTGTACACGTACTTCAAAAAGAGAGAACAATGGCATCTGCTCAGCATCCCCTGGCTGTTGTGGGCTTTGCTGGCCTCCCTGGACGGGGACATAATCCAGGTAGTTGTCGCCGGCAGTTTAAGTCTGGGGCTGCTCTCCAGCGAAATTGTCCCCTGGAAAAAGATTATCCTGAGTGAGGGGAAAAATATCGGCAGGCGGTTTTTTCATGTCATTACCATCGGCCAGGGAATTTCGCTGGTAATTATTCTAGCCATGACAACAGCGGGCAATCAATTATCGGCTGAATCAGCGCCGGCCGCTGAAATTTTAAGGAATATCGGTCTTGTTAGTTATCTGTTTGTCATCCTGGTCGGGATTTTGCTCATCATCCTAATCAATCTTTCCATAAATGGGTTATTTTCAGGGCTAAGCGGCGAGGGCAATCTCCCGAACAATATTTACGAACCTGGTGGAATTTTCTCTTTCCTGCGCAGTCTGCTGGCAGAGCCTTTCCAATACTCGCGCAACCTGCTTCTCAAGAATGCCCACCAGCAAAAAGAATATGAGCAATTGCTGGCGCAAATGATAGCCAGCGAAAAGCGGCGCATGGCGCAATTGAGCCTAATCCAGCAAATCAACCAGCAGCTCGAAGCCGTTCTCGATACGCCGGTTTCGGCCCAACTGACAGCCAGCGCCATCCAAACCAACCTGGGCGGCGCGTTGTGCGCAGTGCTGGAATATGACCCGGAGCGCAAGGAAATGACAGTCCTGGCTTCCAGCGGCCCGGCGGCCTCCTTCATTCCCCGCGAGTACCGCCAAAGCATCCAGGTCGGAATCATCGGTCGCGCCGGACGATTAAGGCGCAGCCAACTGGTGTCAGACACGAGGCTCGACCCAGACCACCTCCCGTTTGAAAATCAAGATTTTCTCTCTGAACTGGTTGTACCAATCCTGCTATACAATCAACTCAAAGGCTGTATCAGCATAAACCACAAGGAGCCCCACGCCTTCGACGACAGTGATATTCGTACACTGGAAACCATCGCGCTGCGACTGGTCTCATCCTGGCAGCGCAGCGACCACGACCAACGGCTCACCCGCCTCATCCAGGCAGGCGTCAGCCTCTCGACAACCCTGGAAGTCGAAGCCGTCATTAATCAGGTGACGGAAATTGCCCAAAAAACCCTGGATGCCCGTTTTATCTTTGTTGCCCTGGTAGACAAAAACGGCGCATTCACGCGTGTTGGGCAGGCAGGCTACGCCCCCACCCTGAGCAGCATTCTCAACAGCGACCCGCAGGGCAACCTGCTCATCCAGACCGTGCTCAATCAAGTAACTCCCATACGGGTGCGGGATGTTCGCAAGCGCTACAGCAACATCCCGACCGGCGGCAAAGACCTGCGGGCCATGCTGGGCGTTCCCATCCGCCTGCGCCAATCGAACATTGGGGTATTACTTGCTTTCGGCAAGATAGGGGCTAACTCATTCAGCGAAAATGACGAAGGGCTGGCAAACTTGCTGACAAGCCAAGCCGCCGCTGCTACCGAAACCACATGGCTCTACCAAGAATTGCGCACCATGCTCAAGACAGCCACCCAACTGCACCAGTTGAGCACGCGCATCATCCAGGCCGAACAACTGACCGACGCCGCCGCCGCCATCGCCGAAACCGCCTACCGGCTAATCCACGCGCAGGCCGCCGGAATCACGCTGTTCAACATCCAGAAGGATGTGAAGGAGATCGAGGCCCAGGTTCAAATTGACGAAAACGGCCTGCATCCTGGCACGAATCATCCCATCCACCTGATTCGACAGACATTGCGCAGCGGCCAAAGCATCATCATTTCAGGCGAAGAAGAATTGGCGGTCGTTTGCGTGCCGCTGCAAACCCCCCGCAGGCAATACGGGGCCTTGTGGGTCGAGGTGCCTGAAACAAACTGGGCCAATGCACGCTTTTCAGACAACCTGCAAACCCTGGCAAACCAGGCCGCCATCGCGCTGGAGCGCAGCATCCTGCTCTCCGAGACCCGCCAACAGGCTGAAGAAATCGAAGCCGCCTACCACGAACTGGAAATCACCTACGACCAAACCCTGGCCGCGCTCTCTTCAGCCCTCGACGCGCGCGACCGTGAAACAGAAGGCCACAGCATCCGCGTTGCACGGTTGGCCTGTATGCTGGGCGAACAAATGGGATTCGATGCAGCCCAACTCAAAATCCTGGAACGCGGCGCAATTTTGCACGACATCGGCAAAATAGGAATCAGCGATACCATCCTGCTCAAACCCAAATCGCTCAACGAAGCAGAGTGGGAAATCATGCGCCAGCATCCTGACATCGGCGCGCGAATCATCGAAGGCATTCCCTTTCTCGAAGAAACCCTGCCCATCATCCGCTACCACCAGGAACGCTGGGACGGAAGCGGCTATCCGCTTGGCCTGGCAGGCGCGGAAATTCCTCTCATGGCCAGGATTTTCGCCGTCGTTGACGCTTACGACGCCCTGACCACGGACCGTCCCTACCGGCAGAAAACAAACTCCAGGGATGCCCTCAACTACTTGCGAGAAAAATCCGGCATCCTCTTCGACTCGGAAATCGTAACATTCTTCGAGCAGATAATCAAAAGCGGCAGAGAAAAAACAATATGAATTTTGGCCGTCGGCGAAAAACACCCGCTCATCTGACTGAAGCCGAGGCTCGCCGCCTTGTCAAACCTGCTGGCGCGTCCATCTTCCTGCTCGCGCTATTCCTGATTGGCGACGGCATCTACCAGAACATCGCTGGCGACACAAGTGGATATCGCTCAATCGTTTTTGGGGGCACTTTTTTCCTGATGAATATCGCTTTTTACTTTATCGCGCTCACAAATCCTGCCTCAGTTACCCAGCACCAAAACAGGTTTGCCGTTCTCGATGGAATTATTTTCGGCGCCGGGCTTTGGATAGTGCCTGACAAGAACATCTTTGCCGTTTACGCCATCCTGCTCCTAATCGCCTTAATCTTTGTCCTACTGTGGGAAAAGACCGCGGCCTTTATTTTTATTCTGACATCGATTGGAATTTCCATTCTTCTGCTGTACACCGAACAAAACCTGACCCAACCCCTACTATGGGAGCGGGCCAATTTCACCCTGATGTCGCTCATCCTGGTCGAAAGCGTCTCGCGGCTGACGCGCACCATGCGCGCGCGCATCAATCGGCTCGAAACCATTAACGAATTTGCGCGCAAAATTGCAACTTCCATCGAAGCCGATGAAGTCATCAAGGTCGTTAACGAAGCCCTGCAAAAAGCCCTCCAGGCCGATAGTTACTATCTGGGAATTTTTGAGCAGGGTCAACTCTCCCTGCCGCTTTTCTATGACGATGGCGAATACTTCATCAACCAGGAAGTACCAATTGAGGGCACACTCTCAGGTTGGGTCATTGAACATCAGCAGCCCTTGCTCATGCCCGACCTGCGCAAGAAAACCGACCTGGAGGGAGTCAGCCTGGTTATCGTAGGCAAAGAACGCACCAGCCTGTCGTGGATGGGCGTCCCCATGATTACGACACATATCAAGGGCATCCTTGCAGTGGCATCCTATCGCCCCAACGCCTTCAGCCGCACCGACATGGAATTGCTCGAAAACCTCGGTCAACAAGCCGCCCTGGCGCTTGACAACGCCTACCATCACAAAAAAGTCGAAAAGCAGGCCCGTCTCGACAGCCTGACCCAGGTCTACAATCACGGCTACTTCCTGCAACATCTCGAGCAGGAAGCAGAAAACTGCAAAGCCAGCAACACAAGCATGAGCCTCATCATGCTCGATATTGACCACTTTAAACAATACAACGACAACTACGGGCATTTGACTGGCGACCAGGTGCTGATACAAATCACCCAAATCATCGCCAGCCACATCAAAACCAGCGACGCGGTCGGTCGCTGGGGCGGGGAAGAATTTTGCGTCCTGCTACCCCAAACCACAGGCGAACAGGCGGGCCAAATCGCCCAACGCATTCAGAAAAAAGTCAACACCATGATGCTCTCCGGCCAGGATGGCAGCCAACTGCCCCTGCCAACCATCAGCCAGGGCATCGCCCTCTACCCGGACGAAAAAGACCAGGTGATGGAACTGGTGGATTTGGCCGACAAACGCCTGTACACCGCCAAAGAGCGCGGACGCAACCAGATTGAACCCCCTCCCCACCACTGGCAAAAACTACATGAAACCTAACCCAGCACCTCGCCAAACGCGCCGGCGACCTGCTCCAGGTCGGCCTCCGAAATCCAGTAGTGCAGCACCAGCCTGAAGCGGCGCATGCCCGTCACACCCACCAGCACGCCGCGCGCGCGCAGCGCAGCCGCCACCTGGGCGGCATCCAACGCCACCCCATCCGCAAGATTCATAAAAATCATATTAGTTGCCGGGGAGCCGGGGTCCAAAACCAAACCAGGGTGGATGTCCAACGCCTCAGCCAGACGCCGCGCCCGGGCATGGTCCTCGCCCAGGCGTTCCACCATTTCGTTGAGGGAAACAATCCCGGCTGCCGCCAGAATCCCGGCCTGACGCATGCCCCCGCCCAAATGCTTTCTCCAGCGCCGCGCGTCGGCGATAAAGCTCTGCGAGCCGCACAGCACCGACCCGACCGGCGCGCACAACCCCTTGCTCAGGCAAAACGTGACCGAATCGACCGGCCCGGTCAGTTCCTTTACATCCACCCCCTGGACGACTGCCGCATTGAAAATCCGCGCCCCGTCCACATGCACATTGAGTCCGCGTGCGTGAGCGAAATCGGCCACAGAGGTCACATACGCCGGAGATTGGGAGGCCCCACCGCAGCGGTTGTGGGTATTTTCCAACGCGATTAACCTGGTTCGCGGCGCGTGAACGTCGTCGGGGCGGATGGCGGCTTCGATGTCGTCCAGCGCAAGAGAGCCATCAGCCTGCTCCCAAAGCTGAGCGGAGTGCACGCTTCCGAGGGTCGAAATCCCGCCGCCCTCGTATAAAAAGGTATGCGCGCGCTTGCCGAGAATGACTTCGTCACCGCGCCCGCAATGGGTCAGCATGGCAATCAGGTTGCCCATCGTGCCGGAGGCGACGAACAGCCCGGCATCCTTGCCAACTTTACTGGCGGCCAGTTCTTCGAGAGCATTCACGGTTGGGTCTTCGCCATACACATCATCGCCGAGCGGGGCTTTCAGCATCGCCTCGCGCATGGCGGGTGTGGGCTGGGTGACGGTATCAGAGCGCAGGTCAATAAAAGTTTCAGCCATAATGACTCCTTCGAGAATTTCGAAATTTGACCTACGGGCGGCGAAAAGCCGCCCGTAGGTCAAATTTCGTACATCATCCGCGTATCACATCCAACATCATCTCCAACTCCACCGGCAATGCCGCTTCAAAAACACGCGGCTCGTCTTCGCCAGGCAGGGTAATTTCGAGTTGGAAAGCGTGCAGGAAATGACGCTTGATTTGAACGGATAGTTTTCGGTGCCCATACTGCGTATCGCCAACAATCGGACATCCCAGGAAGGCGCAATGCAGGCGAATCTGGTGGGTGCGCCCGGTCAGCGGGTGGAACTCAAGCAGGGCATGGGCGCGGAAAGTTTCCAGCGTTCGATATTCGCTGACCGCTTCGCGCCCTTTGGCCGGGGTAGTGACCGCCATCTTCTTCCTGTCACGCGGGTCGCGCCCGATGGGGGCTTCTACCCGTCCGGTGGGAGTCGGGGGCGCGCCGTCCACCAGCGCGAGATAGGTCTTCCTGACCGTGCGCTGACGGAATTGTTCCTGCAGCCAACGCATGGCGGCGTCATTCTTGGCAACCACAATCAGGCCGCTGGTGTCCTTATCGAGACGATGGACGATGCCGGGGCGTTCCTCGCCGCCGATGCCTTCAATCTCCGGGTCATGCCCCAGCACAGCATTGACCAGCGTGCCGCGCTCATGCCCGACTGCCGGATGCACGACCATCCCCGCCGGCTTGTTGATG
>JAWOIR010000285.1:0-3155 GCA_046484545.1 Anaerolineales bacterium | reverse complement strand
CCCACTGCCGTCTTGCGACACCTCGGCCCGGCTACAGCTCGTATCTCCACGTGGCGGGGAGGTCGCGCAGCGGCAGCACCCGCACGTTGTCCGCCAAGCGGTAGCTCGTCTTGCCCGGATAGACGATCCACAGGCCGGCCAACCGCATGTAGGCGTGGGGGTTTCGGTTGGGGTGTTGGTAGGGGTGGGCGTGAAGGTGCTGGTGGGGGTGAGGGTGTAGGTCGGTTTGTCGAGCTGGACTTCTGCCCAGGCGACTCCGCCTTGCGGGCCGAGTGGCATATTGTCGAACAGGGCCCGGGCCGGGGTGGCGCCTCCCCAGATGCCAATGAGAACCAGTGCGCATGAAAAAATGGCGAGCATGGCAAGCATGGGGATGAAGGGCAGCCTGCGCCGCTCTTGTGTGGCGGCGGTTTGGACGGATGCGACCCGGACGGGCTGGGTTGCCCCGGCCTGGACAGGGAGTGTGGCCGGGCGCTGTGGTGCGGCGACGCGGGTTTTGACTGTTTTTTCGGCTTTTTGTTCCTGCATCCGCTTGACGGCCCAGGCCATGCCTTTGCGGGCGCGTTCGCTGTGCGGGTTGATTTGCAGGGCTTTTTCGAGGTAGGCAATGCTGGCGCGCGGACTGGCGACAGCGGCCATCATCAGCCAGGCTTCTTCCAGTTCGGGAGCCAGTTGGGCGGCCTGGACAGCGTAGTGACGAGCCAGTTTTTTATCGTGAGCCTTTAAGGCTTGCTGCGCTTTTTGAATGGCATTGAATGCGGCGAGATGGTTGGGGTTCATGGGGCTACCGGTAATATACTTTCATTGTTGACAAAACACAGGATGCCTTCAACCACGCCTGCGGCCACCTTGTCGGGCTCTTCGGTAAGTAATTTATAGTCCTTGTGTAAAAATCCGGTTTCGATGATGGCGGCAGGGGTGTTGGGGCTGACTTCGTCGAAGGCGTGGTAGAGAGTCATGTCGTTGGTGATGCTGTCGTGCCAGGGCAGGCCGGTGGTGCGCTGGTAACGGTCGCGCAGGCATAGGGCCAGGCGGTTGGCCAGTTTCAAGTCGCGTGAACTCATGGCGGCAGAGACTTTGAAGCCGGTGGCCTGCTCGTTGACAAAAACGCAAGAGTCGTTGTGAATGGAGACCAGTGCGGCGGCGCGATAGTTAATCAGGCGCGGGTCGAATTCTTCGAGCAGGTCGGCCTGGAATCCCTGGGCGGCCAGTTTTTGTTGTACGATGGTGGCGATTTTAAAGTTGATTTCGACTTCAGTGATTCCGTTTTCGCAAACCGCCCCGGAATCATAGCCGTAATGCCCGGCGACAATCCCAATCCGCACCTGGGGCAGGGGTGTTCCCTGCGCCACCACACCTTCGGGTTCGCTGGTCAGCATACCGGCCAACTGCTCTGAAATGTTGCCGGAAAACAAACCTTTAGGCGGGAAGGCGGTAAAAAGGGTGGCGACCAGCGCGGCCACCAGCAAGGTGGTCTGCAGGATGGCCGGGAAGCGCATGATGCGGCGGGGGGGCTGATTTGTTCTGTCCATAGGTTGATATTATAGTACCTTAAAAGAAAGCCTTTGCGCAAGTGTTTCTCTGATATTTGCCGTAAAGAAGACCGCATTTTGGGGTGTGAGCGTGCAGCAAACGCGCGCACCCCAAAATGCGGGGATTTATCACGGGAATTCGCAAAGAGCTGCGCAAGTGTTTTGGCGTGTTTGGGTTATTTTCAAAAACTCTAACATTTCTCTGACTTGACTCGGCCTGTGTGGGCAAGTATTATCACCTTCAAGAAATTGGAGAATTATGACCATTGACCCTGATATTTTCCGCCAGGCCATGCGCTCATGGGCTACCGGCGTCACAATTGTAACCTCGACACACGAAGGTGTCCGGCACGGAATGACTGTCAGTTCGTTTACGTCTTTATCGGTAACGCCGCCCCAGGTTCTGGTGGCGATTACGGACAACGTCCGCGCTCATGCGCTGATTAGCAAGTCGGGCATTTTTGGTGTTACCCTGCTTGGCGAGGAACAGCGCGAGATTTCAGACCGCTTTGCAGGCCGCATCCCCGACTCGCTCGACCGTTTCGAGAGCCTGGAGACCTTTACCCTGACAACCGGCGCTCCGCTGCTGAAAGACGGCCTGTCCTGTGTGGACTGCCGTGTCGTTGCTACGCTCGATTCCGGCGGACATACCATCTTCGTCGGCGATGTGTTGGCAGCAAAATGTCTGAATGATGGCTGGCCGTTGGTTTACTTTAACCGGGACTATCGTCAAATTCAGAAATAAGGTATGCTTAAGTTGTGATTCTCACATGCTTTGAACGGGAGGTGAACATGGAGACACAACTGACAGTCGAAGAAAAAAAGACCCTGCTGCATCTGGCACGCCAGGCCCTTGAATCTGGTGTGCGCGGCGATACCCCCATCCCCATCCAGCAATCCGAACTTACCCCGTCCCTGCGTGAAAACGGCGCATCCTTCGTCACCCTGACCAAACGCGGCAAACTGCGCGGCTGTATCGGCACGCTCGAAGCCCACCAGCCGCTGGCCGAAGATGTGCAGGAACACGCCATCGCCGCCGCCCTGAACGACCCTCGCTTTGACCCCGTCACTCCCGGCGAATTGGACGACATCGAAATCGAAGTCTCGCGCCTGACCAGCCCCCAACCCCTGCACTACACCAGCCCCGAAGAACTGCTCATCAAACTGCGCCCCGGCATTGACGGCGTCACCCTGCGCGACCCCTCAGGCCGCCGCGCCACCTTCCTGCCACAAGTCTGGCGTCAATTGCCCGAAAAATCCGAGTTTCTCGGCCACCTGTGCCAGAAAATGGGCGCTGCCCCCGATGCCTGGCGGGGCGGGCGGCTAACCGTCCACACCTACCAGGTGGAAGAATTTCATGAATAAGCCCCTCCCCTAAATTCCGCTCTTTGGAATTTGGAGGACGTGTGCCACGAAGTGGTAGGCCGGGAGGGGGTCACAACCCCTCCACAATCCGCTTCACCAACCCTGGCCCAGCATAAATCATGCCCGTATAGACCTGCTCCAGCGCAGCGCCCAGGTCTAATTTTCTTTTGGCATCATCGGGACTCATGATTCCACCCACGCCGATAACCGGAACCCGCGTATTCACCCGCGCGAGGACTTTTTCCAGCACGGAATCGC
>JAWOIR010000282.1:0-3179 GCA_046484545.1 Anaerolineales bacterium | reverse complement strand
GAGAGAACCTGAATGAACTATTGCTCCTGTATACGGCGGGCTTCGTAGTACCGCCGCTTCGTCAAAAAATCAACGCCAACTGACCGAAGAACGGTACGCGAATCCCGCATGTGACATTTGAACTGTTGCATGGCGCTCGTCGCCGTTCTTTTTGTTTATCCTGTTCGCGCAGGAGAACAACATCAGTTGGTTTTATTTTTTCAATCAATGAGGAAACTATGAGCGAAATCACCACAAAAGTTGACCACGCCGCACTAAAAGCAAACCAAATAGTCATCATTAGCCTGAACGTGCTGGCTTTTGTACTCAACCTATCCTGGCTGGCCGCGTTCGTCGCAGCGGTCATGCTGGCCGGTGCAATCGTAGGCAAGCCGTTCTTCGGGCTGGCCCTTCGAAAAGTCATCCGCTACCAGCCGGATGTCATCACCGACAACCCTGAACCGCATCGCTTCTCTCAAGGACTGGGCGGAATTTTCATGCTCGGCGGCGCGCTGGCTTTATTCAGCGGCGCATCGGTTCTCGGATGGGGATTGGTGTGGATGGTGGCCGCACTGGCCGCCCTGAACGCCTTTGCCGGGTTCTGCGCCGGATGTTTTATGTACTACTGGCTGGGACGATTGCGGGTTCCCGGTTTCGCGAAGCAGGCCCCGGCTGGAACGGTTCCCGGCTTCCGCCCGAAGGAGGGTTAACGAATGAACGTCGAGATTTTAGAGCGGCTCATCATAGCGGCAGCCCTTGGCGGGTTGGGCGTGAGCGTATTCCTGCTCTTTAACCGATTCACGCTCAAGCGGGCTGGGAGCAAGGTAGCGCGATTCGCGTCCTATCGTCCCGGTCTCCCCGCGCTGGTCTATTTCACCACCCCCACCTGCGCACCCTGCAAAACTATCCAGCGCCCGGCCATCGAGCGGATTAAGGGCAAAATGGGCGAATGGTTCCAGGTCATCGAAGTGGATGCCAGCAGCGCGCCCGAAGTGGCCCAGGAATGGGGCGTGCTGAGCGTGCCGACAACTTTTATTATCGACGCGAATGGCAAACCGCGTTATGTCAATCATGGCGTCACAAACGCCGAAACCCTGATACAACAACTCGAACTGGAGGACTTTTCGATATGAAAATCGCAGCCAACGTAACCGAACTGATTGGCAATACCCCGCTGGTGCGCCTGAACCGCCTTAATCCGAGCCAGGCGGATGTGGTGCTGAAACTGGAATTTTATAACCCGGCCAAGAGCGTCAAGGACCGGATTGGCTTTTCAATGATTGACGCCGCCGAAAAAGCAGGCGCGCTCAAGCCCGGGCAGGTCATCGTCGAGCCGACCAGCGGCAACACCGGCATCGCGCTGGCAATGGTGGCGGCGGCCAAAGGCTACGGCTGTGTCTTGTTCATGCCCGAAACGATGAGCAAGGAACGCCGCATGTTACTGCGCGCCTATGGTGCCGAACTGGTGCTGACCCCTGGCCCGGAAGGCATGAACGGGGCCATCCAGCGCGCCAGCGACCTGGTGGCGACTGACCCGGAAAAATACTTCATGCCCCAGCAATTCCAAAACCCGGCCAACCCAGAGATTCACCGCCAGACGACTGCCGAGGAAATCTGGCGCGACACCGACGGCCAGGTGGACATTCTGGTTTCGGGCATCGGCACGGGCGGGACGATTACCGGCACGGGCGAGGTGCTCAAGAGTCGTAAACCGTCTGTGCAGGTGGTGGCGGTCGAGCCGGATGCTTCGCCGGTGCTTTCGGGCGGCGATAAAGGTCCCCACAAGATTCAGGGCATCGGCGCGGGATTCGTGCCACAAGTTTTGAACACCGGTATTTACGATGAAATCGTCCGCGTGACCGACGACGACGCGATGGACATCGCCCGCCGGCTGGCAAAGGAGGAAGGCATCCTGGTGGGTATCTCCTCCGGCGCGGCGACCTGGGCGGCGCTACAAGTTGCCCGGCGCCCCGAAAACGCAGGCAAATTAATCGTGGTCATCATCCCGTCGTTTGGCGAGCGCTATTTGTCGTCGGCGCTGTATGCGCATCTGGCGGATTAAGTCCTGTGTCAGGTTTTTCAGTGTCAGGTGTCAGGTGTTCTGATTCAATGATGAATGGTTTGACCTGACACTTGATACCTGATACCTGACACCCAATCACGGAGTTTTTATGCAAGCCCACATAACCCAATCACCCGGCTTCTTTACCTCCCTGCGCGATGATTTGAAATCAGCCATTCAACGCGACCCGGCGGCACGTTCGCGGCTGGAGATTGCACTGCTCTACCCGGGGCTACACGCAATCTGGATTCATCGCGTCAGCCATTGGCTGTGGGCGCATAGCGCAAAACTGCCTGCCCGCTGGCTCTCGCAAATGGCGCGCGGGCTGACCGGCATTGAGATTCACCCCGGCGCGGCCATCGGGCAGCGGGTCTTCATCGACCACGGCATGGGCGTCGTCATCGGCGAGACAGCCGAAGTGGGCGATGACGTCACCCTGTATCACGGCGTCACCCTGGGCGGAACTTCGCTCGAAAAAGGCAAGCGCCATCCGACCATCGAATGTCGCGTGACCATCGGCGCAGGCGCGAAGGTACTCGGCAACATCACCATCGGCGCGGACAGCCGCATTGGGGCCAATGCCGTAGTCGTCAAATCCGTGCCAGAGAACTCGGTCGTGGTCGGTGTGCCAGGACAAATTGTCAAGCGCACCACGCCGCACCATGCCGGTGACGCGCCCGACCTGAACCACACCTCCCTACCGGATGTCTTTGCTGTCGCCATCAAAGACCTGATGGCGCGCGTGGACGAACTCGAAGGCCGCGTCGAGATTCACTCGCACCCGCACCACATCCAAGCTCCGGTAGACGACGCCTGGCAGGAGGCCGACTTTGTAATTTAGGAATGTACGAATGGCTAACACGGAAACAGGCAGGCAAGGACTTTTTTTCCTTGCCTGCCTGTTTCCGTGTATACTTAACCCATGCCCACCCTGCGCGTCCCCGCCCTATTGAAATACTACCTCGACGGCCAGAACGAAGTCCTCCTGGAGGGACAAACTGTCGGCGAGGTGCTGGGCGACCTATCGCAAAAATTTCCCAAAATCCACAGCCACATCTTCGATAGCAGCGGACAAGTCCGCCGCCATATCAACCTGTTCGTCAACGCCGATAACATCCGTGATTTGAACAGGTTGGAT
>JAWOIR010000189.1:0-3364 GCA_046484545.1 Anaerolineales bacterium | reverse complement strand
TGATTAATTCGTCTCGAATATCTTCGTCCCGCATTGGGGTGCCGTCTTCATATTCAGCCGCCAACATGCGCCCCAGAATGTCATCAGTCGATTTTTCGCAAGAGCGGCGTTCGGCCAGATACGCCATGGTCCATTTTGAAAATTTGTCTTTTGCGCGGGCATAACGCACCCAGGGCGGGAACCACCATCTTTGCAACTTGGGGAAGAAAACAAAAAGCGGATGCATGGTGCGCCACAGTTCTTTTACTATCTTGCGCCCTTCATCGAGCCCCTTTCCTTCCTCGGCCCCGAACACCAGGCGCATGATAATATCTAGGGTGATGTCAAGAGTCGTATCGAGCGCACGCAGGGTCTCGCCAGGCTGCCATTTTTCTGTTTTCTGGTTTGCAACCTCGCGTATTACTTCGCCATAACCGCGAAAACTCTGGGCATGAAAAGCAGGTGATAATAATTGACGTTCCCGACGGTGTTCATTTTTTCCCAACACCCAAAGCGACCCGCTGCCAGCCACCCCTGTAAACCCTTCCTTCCAGAAGGCGTCATAGACAGCCGGGTCAGCGGAGAGTATTTGACGCGCGCTGTTGGGCGTCAACGCGATGACAAAAGCTTTTTCCGAAGGTTCATACAAGGCAACTATTTCACCATACTGTTTTCGCAGTGCGGCAGTATAAGACTGTGGGCGGTTGACCAACTGCCAGACTTGATAAGGATTTAGGGAAAATCCATCAGGGCGAACGGTTTTTGTTTCCATTTGTTTTACGAGTCTACCCTGCTTTCAATTGAATTCGGTCAAGGAGTACTTCTGGGGGCGGAATAAAATTGATTTCTTGAAGATAGCGTAAATAGGTTTCGAACAACTTCTCGTCTGCCGGGTGGCAGGTGATGCCGGAGCCGGCCAGTTCTCGTTGCGTCTCTCTTGTGTCATACGTGGGGAGTTGCATGCTGATGTCATTCATATCGTCCAGCGCAGCCTGGTATGGGAACAAGGCATTCAATGAAAAGTCAGGGCTGTTGACCAGCCTGTCGCGCAGGTCGACAAACGCCAGTTCTTCAAACTGGTACCCGATGCCGCGCAAGTAAGCAAGTCCGTCTTTCAAGCGGCGACGAGATGGATTGGTCAGGTGAAAAGCGCGCCCGATAACATTTCGATGAAATGCCATGTAAACCATTGATTTGGCAACATAATCCACCGGGGCAATATCCACCTCGATGTCCAAATCTGGAAATGCGCCAAATTGCAGGAAACCTTTGAAGCAGGCAATGATGAAATGGTCGGTGACACAGCGCCCGGTAACGCTATCACCGCCAACCTCGCCGGGCCGGTAACGCGCCAGCGGCAATCCGCGCTCAGCCGCATGAACCAGACATTTTTCCCCAACCCATTTCGCTTCGTCATAGCCGAGATTGAGCAGCCCCACATGGTCGATTGGGTCTTTTTCGTAATAGGTATACTGCGCACCCATCGGCCAAATCGCCGCTGTAGAAAGGTGATGGACAGGCTTGATGCGCGCATGAAAGGCAAACTGGATGATTTCGTGGACCCCCAGCACGTTTGTCGCGCGCAACGCCTCGTAAGGATAAATAAAATTTACATGCGCTGCGCCGTGAAAAATGGCATCCACATCCCGTGACAGCCTTTCATAGTCATTGTCTTTCATCCCCAGGCGCGGCAGGGTGACATCGCCATCCACAACATGCAGGCGATTCTCCCAGGAGGACTGCCAGGCCTCGCTCCCCGCCCATACCTGATACCGTTTCATTTGGTTTTCGATACGCTGCTTGCTGTTTTCGCCGCGCCGCGGGCGCACCAGGCAATGTATTTCCACGTTTGTTGTTTGCAGGATTTCGGCGATGATATACGCACCCAGAAAACCAGTACCCCCGGTAATCAACACGTTTTGAATGTCTGTGACCGGCTGATATACGAGTCCGCGCGCAGGGGCAAGGTAGCGTGGCAGTTCCGCTTCCCGCTGGAGAAACGCCATGCGCTGGCGGGCCCATTCGGGACTCTGCGAGGGGGCAGGGTTTCGCCCAAGATTCGAGTCTTTGGCCTCCTGGGCCTGTCGCTCGTCAATCAGTCTGGCGAATTCGACGAGTGTCGATGCGCCAAAGAACTCGCGCATACTGAACCCAACCTGGAACTGTTTGCGCACTTCAACCATCAAAAGGGTCATCAAAAGCGAATGACCGCCCAAATCCATGAAATCGGCATTGCGCTTGATAATGCTTTCGTCAATCACGAGCAGGCTTGCCCAGATGCCGGCCAGTATTTTCTCTGTGGGCGTTACAGGTGATTCGTGCTCAGACTCTTCCCCGCCAGGTGACGAGGGGGGCAGGCTTGAGGGTAAAGGCAAAGCCGCGCGATGTATTTTCCCGTTTGCAGTTTGCGGGAACGAATCGGCAAAAAGAATATAAGGTGGAATCATCGTCTCGGGTAATCGTTCGCGCAATTGTGCGCGAAGTTCAGACGTTGAAAGTTTCTTCTCCGCGATGACATGCGCCACCAATTGTGTGTCGCCGCGCGAATCTTCCCATGCTACGACAACCGCATCGCGCACACCCTGTATGCTACGTAGGGCAGATTCAACTTCCCCAAGTTCCACGCGCACACCGTGGATTTTTACCTGGTCGTCCAATCTTCCCAGGCAGACGATACTTCCATCCGGCAGGTAACGCGCCAGGTCGCCTGTCCAATACATGCGCTTGCCTGGGTTGAAAGGATTTGCGACAAAGCGTTCCGCAGTCAGTTCAGGCCTTTGCCAGTAGCCAACAGCGAGACCCTCACCGGCGATATATAAATCGCCGACAGCCCCCACCGGAACGGGTTGAGCCTGTTTGTCCAGGATGTATATCTGTGTATTGGGCAGGGGTCGACCAATGCGAACTGGCTCTCCCGGCGCAGGTTCAATCTGGCAAGCGCAGGAGTAAACCGTTGTTTCCGTGGGGCCATACAGGTTCCATAGCGTGCGAGACCTTTGCAGCAGTTCTTCAGAAAGATTCCGGCTCAGCGCCTCGCCGGCTGCAACCAGGCAGATATCATCTTGGCCTTGCCAGCCCGCGCTCAAAACCGCCTTCCATGTGGATGGGGTGGCCTGTACGTGGCTAGGCTTGTCGTTTTTAATTCGTTCTGCCAATTGAAGCCCATCGGCTGCCAGACCGTCCTCGCCAAGGTGCACACATCCACCAGCGAACAACGGCATAAAAATTTCGGCGGTGGAAATATCAAAAGAGATGGTCGTTAGGGCCAGCATGCAACTTTCCGCTGTAAACTCTAAATAATCTCTTGTCCAGATCAGGCAATTCACCAAGGCGTCATGGCGGATTTCTGCGCCCTTGGGCTTTCCTGTTGAGCTGTACGTGTAAA
>JAWOIR010000127.1:0-3991 GCA_046484545.1 Anaerolineales bacterium | reverse complement strand
GGCGGGATGTTATCCCGCCTTGTTTCCCTGGAATTGTCATTTCGAGCTGTTTTTTTGCGCGTTGTCATTTCGAGCCGTTTTTTGGTGACATCGTGCCCGTAGGGTAGAAATCTTAACCAACACAGGCAAGATTTCTCGGTCGCCGCCAAGCGGCTTCCTCGAAATGACAAATGAAGGCTGAATGGAAAACCCCAATGACCGAAACCTTTTTACTCGTTACAACGTCCATAATCTGGGCTGTGGTACACTCGCTGACAGCAACCCACCGCGCCAAAGACCTCTCCGCGCGCTGGTTTGGCCAGGAAGTCACCGACCGCTACTACCGCTTTGGCTACAACGTCTTCTCGGTCATCACCTTCCTGCCCATCCTGGCCCTGCTCGTTCTGCTGCCCGACCAGTTCCTTTACAGCATCCCGGCCCCTTGGCTGTACCTGACGCTCAGTCTGCAAGCCCTGGCCGCGCTGGTAGCCGTGGTCGGCGTCCTGCAAACCGGCGCGCTGGATTTTATCGGCCTCGGCCAATTAATCCGCAGCGGAGAATCTGCCGCGCCCAAACTGACCATCCGCGGCCTGTACCGTTACGTCCGCCACCCGCTCTACACCGCCGGAATAATTGTCCTCTGGCTGACGCCTGAAATGACCCTCAACCGTCTGACGCTCTGGATTATCTTCAGCCTGTACTTTATCATCGGCGCATACTTTGAAGAACGCAAACTCCTGCGCGAATTCGGCCAGCAATACGCCGACTACAAAGCCAAAACCCCCATGCTCATTCCCCGCTTTTGGGAAGGGCGATAGTGCGCTATTCGATTATCGAGTATCGAGTTATCGAATAGCGAGTATCGAATTATCGAATATCGAATATCCATTCTCCATTAACCATCCCCCATTCACCCCTTACCAATATCATGCATAACACAACCAAACGCTCCTACGTAAGACGCAATCCCAACCAAAACCAGACCGAAACCGGCATGGTGCTGCTCCAGATGGGCGCGGCCCTGATGGGTGGCATCCTGCTCTTCGCTTCCATCCTGTTCATCTTCTCTGCCGGATACCGCCTGATGTATGCCGGGCGCATTTTCCCCGGTGTCACCGTGGCCGGGGTGGATGTCTCCCGTATGAATCCCACCGATGCCGCGATTGAACTCAGCACCCGCTTATCCTATCCCTACAGCGGACAGATTATCTTCCGCGATGGTGACTCCACCTGGCTGACCACCCCGGCCCAACTTGGCCTGGTCTTTGACCCACAGGCCAGCGCCAATGCCGCCCTGAAATATGGTCGCGAAATAAATCCATTTACCAGTCTCAACAAGCAGTTCAACGGACTGCGAAATGGCGCAGAACTGGCTCCGCAAAGCATGTTCGACCAGCGACTGGCACATGCCCACCTGCAAAACATTGGCTCCCAAATCTACCGTCCCATGCAGGAAGCCCGCCTGGAAATCAACGGCACCGAAGTTGTCGCCGCGCAGGGACAAATTGGCCGCAGTCTCAACGTGGATGCCTCGCTGGCCCTGCTCAACACCCAATTGGCCGCCTTCCGCGATGGCGAAATTCCGCTGGTTGTGACTGAACAAGCCCCGGACGTGCTGAACATCCAGGAACAAGCCCTGCAAGCCCAGCGTTTGCTCGCTGCGCCGTTCACCATCACCCTGCCCGACGCCCAGCCTGGCGACCCCGGCCCCTGGCAAATCAGCCCCGAAAACCTCGGCCCGATGTTGCAGGTGCGCAAAATCCAGGCCGAATCCGGCGCAACCTACCAGTTGGAACTTGATCGCAACAAACTGCGCCCCGTCCTGGAGCAAATTGCCCGCCAGGCCAACCGCGGCGAACAAAATGCGCGCTTCATCTTTAACGACGAAACCCGCCTGCTCGAAGTCATCGCCCCTTCCAGTCGTGGCCGCGAAGTGGACCAGGAAACCTCCATACAAAACATCGAAGCCGCCATTTCGCGCGGCGAGTCATCGGCCAGCCTTCACCTCAACATTATCGAACCGCAGGTGACAGACTCTTCTACCGGCGAAGAACTCGGCATTATCGAAAACACCATCACTTACACATCCCATTTCCGCGGCTCGAGCGCCTCCAGAATGCAGAATATCCGTACTGCCGCGGCTCAATTCCATGGATTGCTGGTCGCCCCTGGCGAAACCTTCTCGATGGGCGCGGCCATGGGCGACATCAGCCTCGATAGCGGCTATGCCGAAGCCCTCATCATCTTTGGCGGGCGCACCATCCAGGGCGTTGGCGGCGGTGTCTGCCAGGTCAGCACAGCGCTCTTCCGCACTGCCTTCTTTGGCGGCTACCCCATCCCCACCCGCTATGCTCATGCCTACCGCGTCTCGTATTACGAGCAAACGGCCAGCGGAATCGACCGTCGCCTGGCCGGACTGGACGCCACCGTATACTTCCCGCTGGTCGATTTAAAATTTACCAACGACAGCCCGCATTGGATTCTGATGGAAACCTACTTCTCCGCCGCCAGCCAAACCCTTACCTGGAAATTCTATTCCACCAAAGATGGGCGCAGCGTGCAATGGGACACTACTGGCCCGAGGAACGTCGTTTCCCCTCCAGAACCCAGGTTACAGCAAAACCCCGAACTGGGCGAATTTGAATTCAAACAGGTCGATTGGGCCGCCGAAGGCGCAGACGTAACCGTCAACCGCACCGTCATGATGGGTGATAAAATCCACTTTGTCGATAAATTTGACACCTACTACCAGCCCTGGGGTGCTGTCTGTGAATATGGCGCCGGGGTAGAAGACCCGCGCGAAGAAGCCAAAAAGCGCAACCTGTGCTGGAGTGGGCAATAAGCGTGGTAGAATATCCGATTTGCGAGACCCACGCTCAAGGAGAATCGTATGGTCAATCCTGAATTGCTCGAAATCCTGCGCTGCCCGGCCTGCGTGCGTGAAACAGGCGGCTTGCTGACCCTCACGCATGACACCTGGTTCATCTGCCAGGATTGCGGACGCAAATACCCCATTGTTGACGACATCCCCGTCATGCTCATCGAAGAAGGCGATAAATGGCAGGCCACCGAAGCCGAATCCTTGCCCGTTCCTCCGCCCGCGCACTAACCATGAATCTCCCGGCCTTAATCTCAGACCTGCTGTGCGGCGACGACGAACGCGCCGAAACAGCCGCGCGAGAATTGGCCAAAAACCCGCAGGAATCCCTGCCCGAACTTTACAAACTGCTCGCCTCCAATGATTCGGAACAGCGTTGGTGGGCCGTCCGCGCCATTGCGGGATGTGAACCAGCGGAACAGACTACCCGCCACCTGCTCGCCGCGCTGGAAGACGAATCCAGCGAAGTGCGACAGGCTGCCGCGCTGGCTCTCTGCCACCGGCCTGATTCGCAAGCCACCCCGGCCTTGCTCCACGCCTTGTCTGACTCTGACGCGATGGTCGCCAGCATGGCTGGCAAAGCCCTGGCCTTACTCAAATCTGACGCGGTTCCGGCGCTGACCTCCGCCCTCGAAAGCGAGCACAACCCTGCAGCCCGGCGCGAAATTGTCCGTGCCCTGGCTGAAATTGGCGACCTCGCCGCCCTGCCGGCCCTGATGAAGGCCCTCGAAAGCGACTCGGCTCTGCTGCAATACTGGGCCGAACACGGGCTGGAAAAACTCGGCCTGGGCATGGTCTATCTCAAATCGTCGTAAAATTGGAGCACCGGCAAGACGTTTGACCGGTGAAGAAAGAATGAACAAAATCCTAACCATTGTTAAAAACCCCCGCTATATCATCCTGGCTGTGGTGGCCCTACTGCTGTTTTTTGGCAGCCTTTTTGGTGTGCGCGCTTATGTACTTACCCAGAGCATCTTCCAGATGGATGGCGTTGCCATTACAGAAGGCCAAGCCGCCAGCACCGACCCTGACGCCCCCGACCTGCCAACCCCGGCCCCGCTCATCCCGCCGGTTGACTTGCCTCCGCCCTGGGACGGCGCCAGCCGTATTAATATTATCCTGCTCGGCATTGAT
>JAWOIR010000047.1:0-6207 GCA_046484545.1 Anaerolineales bacterium | reverse complement strand
TCAATCCCCAATGCATCATCCAGCACAGAGTGGCAAGACTGATGCACACGCGCCACAGCAGCAATATCCCCAATCACAGCGTAGGCGCGCATGCTCAAGCGGTAGGCGGCCTCCATGAGCGGGTCCGCTTTAAGCGCAATCCTGCAAACTTCAATGGTCCGAAGCGGCTGCCCGGCTTCGAGGTATAGCTCGGCCAGCTCAATCAAGGCGGCATGGTAATTCAACTCCAGGCGTGCGCGTTCTAAATCGGCCCATACCGCGTCGATATCAGCCAGGTAAGACCCCTTTACCAGGTCAACAGCCGCCTGAAGCATGGAAAGTTTGTCATCTCTTTTCACCAAATCTCGGCTTTGTTTCAAAAGTTTGTCAAAAATCTCCACATCGTATTCGTAATCAACGTTGCGATTAAATCGATAGCGTTCGCCTTCGAAGAGAATTGTATCCTGACCGACCGCGTGACGCAGGCGATACATATTGGTCTTAAATCGCATCTTTATGCGCGCAAGGCTGATGTCAGGCCAAAAATCAACAGCAACATCTTCCTTTGTCTGCGGCGGCGACTGCAGAAAGTAGAAAAATAAATCGCGGGTTTCCCTGGTTTGCCAATCAGACAGGGACACTTTCTTTCCATTGATGAAGACTTGGGCCGGGCCAAAACCGTGTACGGTAAGTTGTGGCGGCGAAATAAATGCCGACCGGGAGACCAGGCGCAACTTGCGTCTCAGGGACGGAATGTCCTCTGCAAACTGTGCTGCCCGCTTGAAAAGATGTTCCAGGGTTACAGATAACTCTGCTGGAATTGAGATTTTTTCGCACCAGGGCTGCACCTGCCTCGCCGCAATGAGCAAAGGGAAAGTTTCTTCCATCGCGCGATAGTCGCTGATAAAACGCATCAAATGGCGCAAAGCGGTTTCATCCTGGCCAGCATGGAAAAGGGCCGCGGCCAGCCACAACCGGCAGATGTTGGTTTCAAGAGGGCGCCCATCCTGTTCGTACAGGTCCAGTGCCCGATTCAACGATTCAACAGCCTGATGGGGGCGCTGAAGGCTCAACAACAAGCATCCATATTCGAGGCGGAACAAGGCTTCATCACCCGCCGAGGTCTCCAGGCTGATACCCGCGCTTAATTCTTCCAACAGATTTTTAGCAACATCATATTGATTGCTTAGCCTGGCAGTGCGCGCCAGGGCAACCTGGTTGTAGAACATCCAGAACGAATACTGGTGCTGGGTTGCCATGTTATGTGCCTGTTCGTAACAGTCCTTGGCATACTTGGATTCATCCAAATCAAGCAGTAAATCCCCCATACTGCTTATTGCCACCGCCTGTGTGCGTACATAATCACTGCGCCGGGCAAAATCAATGGCATCTTCAAATGCATAAAAAGCTTTTTCGTACTCTCCGACCTGGTGATACAGCACCCCAAGATTATTCATCAATGTCGCCTGCCAACCCAGGTTTCCGTTGGCCTGCCAGGTTTTCAGGGCGCTAGTGTAGAATTTCTCGGCAACCTTATTCTCCCCAAGAACATTGTGAACAACACCCAATTCCATTTCCAAGAGAGGAAGATAGTTTTGGTCACGCAGTACACTGAAAATTTTCAATGATTTTTCAAGCCACTCTACCGATGCAACGGTATGCCCAAGTCTAAACAAGGCCATCCCCTTGACACGCAAGGCAGCAGCAAGATTGAAACTTGTGCTTTGGTCTACCTCTGTGCTGGCAAGGGTAATGGCTTCTTCGGCGTCGGATAAAGCCCTTGAAGGATCACCCGACTCCCGGTAGGCAGCCGCCTTTCGCACCAGGGTAACCACCAGGTTTTCTCGATCATTCTCGGCGCGCAAGCCCTTTTCCGCCTGGCTGAGTAACGAAATCCCTGCCTGGGTCTCTCCGCGCGTATAGACAACCACGCCTTGTAATGAAAGTAAACGGGGATTTTCTCGAAGCAGGAAAACTGGCAGGCGGTCGAGCCAATCCCCAAGCATGGCAATGCGGCCATTCCGAATCAAGTACGTCCCGCAGTTCTCCAAAAGTCGCACCAAGGCACCCAAGTCACCACTTTGCTCATAGATGTGGTGTACTTTTTCCCAATCCTGCCGTTCTTCATAATAAATTGCAAGCAGGCGCATGACCTCCCAGATAATTTCACGGTTTTCTTCCTGTAAAATCGCCTGCAAGTAATCCTGGAACAAGTGATGATAGCGAAAAGAACCGGATTCCCTTCCCAGTGAAATGGCAAACAGGTTGTTTTTCTGGACCGCGCCGAACAATCCCCGCCATTCATTACGTAAGGTCGGCAGGAGTGGATCTAGCACCGCCTCGCAAATGTCTACATTTACCTCTTCAAACAAAGATGTAACCAGCAAAAACTTTCGCATCGAAGAAGTCTGTTTGTCCAGCACCTCGCGCGCAAAATAATCGTATAGTTCTATACCAGTACGGGCTGCCGGGGTTTTCTGTCGGTTCAGGCCCTTGTTATACGATAAACCAGTCAGGGATATGGATGTAATCCAACCATCTGTCTCATTGGCCAACAATTCTGCATCTTCACGAGAGATGGACTGGCCGGTGTTTTGATCAAAAAGAGTCTGAATTTCTTCCGGCAAAAATGCTAGTTCTTCCAACCCCAGGCCGGCTACATGATCGCGGGCAACCAACAAATGGAAATCGGGCAAAACAGGCAGGGTGCGGGAGACCAGGATGATATGACAGTGTTCACCCGCAAGTTGTATAAAACGGTTGATGAATAAGCGGAGTGATGGGACAGAATCAATAAATTGGTAATCATCCAAGACAATTGCAAAATGCTCATGGATATACTGATATATCTCGTTGGTCAGTACAACCGCCAAACGTTCATTTTCTTTTTCGATAGACGCCATGTTGTCAAGGAGCGCTAGTGATTCACCCCCAAAAGCAGGGAAACGCTCCCGTATACAGGCTATCAAATAAGAGAGAAACCTCTGAGGCTCTTGGTCCAGGATATCCAGAGACAGCCAACAAACCGGAATTTCACTTGTGGCTACAAAATCTATCAACAAAGATGTTTTTCCATACCCGGGCGGGGCAGATACCAACACCAGTTTTTTATTTAACAATATATGGAGCGCATCAATCAAACGGGAACGCGAAATTAACTCCGTCCGACGACGAGGAGGCGTTATTTTGGTTTTGCTAACCGGGAACGGTACAAGTGTGTCCATTTAGGCTATCTTCGCAATGATAACATTTTATCGAATTATTCTATAAATAAGCAACAAAATCATCATTGAATCGGTTCTTTAGGAGTTCCCGTGGTAAGCCCCCGCATTTTGGGGTATGGGAACGGATATAATGTCTCGCATGAAACTTAATCGCCCGTTGATTTTATTTATCCCGCCAGTCCTGCTGCTACTCTGCCTGGGGCTGTATTTCCTGCCGCCCATCCACGACCGCCTGGCCTGGCGCATCGACAACCTGCGCGTCGAAATCATCCGCTTTTTCAGGCCGCCCGAAGGTGTGCTTTTCACGCCCCAGGAGCAGGTGGATGAAATTGTCCGCGCCACGCTGACCGCCTACGCCCCGACCCTGGGTGCCGCAGACGCCCTCCCCTCCGTCCCAACGCCGACCGCGACCGCCCCCCAACCTGGCCCCACCGAGACGCCGCTGCCTACCTCCACGCCGATTCCGTCAAGCGTGGCATTGAGCGGAATCCGCCACGAATACCAGAACTTCAACAACTGCGGCCCCGCCAACCTGTCGATGGCACTCTCCTTCTGGGGCTGGGACGGCAACCAGAACACCGCCCGCGCCTACCTGCGTCCCAACTACGCGGTGGATGACAAAAACGTAAACCCGTTTGAGATGGTTGACTTTGTCGAACAGTTCACCCCCTACCGCGCGCTCTGGCGCGTCGGCGGCGACCTCGACCTGGTCAAACGGATTGTGGCTGGCGGCTTCCCGCTTCTGCTTGAACTCGGCCTGCACCCCCCGGGCGATTCCTGGCTGGGGCATTATCGCACCTTCGCCGGTTACGACGACGCCCGCCAGCACTTCATCATCTACGACTCCTATCAGGGCGTCGACCGCGGCTATCCGGTCTCGTATGCCGAAACCGAACAATACTGGCGGCACTTCAACAACGCGTACATCGTCATCTTCCCCGCCGAGCGCGAAGCCGAACTGCTCGCCATTCTCGGCCCCTTCGCCGACCCCGAATACAGTTTCCACTACGCCGCCGAGCACGCCCGCGCCGAAACCGAAGCCCTGGACGGACGCGCCGCCTACTTCGCCTGGTTCAACCTGGGGAGCAGCCTCGTCCAACTCGAAGACTACCCCGCAGCCGCAGCCGCTTTCGACACCGCCTTCAACCTGTACGCCGAACTGCCGCCCGAACAACGTCCCTGGCGGCTGCTCTGGTACGTCGACGCGCCCTACGCTGCCTATTACCACACCGGGCGCTACCAGGACGTGCTCAACCTGGCCCAGGCCACCCTGTCCAACATCGACAAACCTGTCCTGGAAGAGACCTACTACTGGCGCGGCATGGCCAAAGCCGCCCTGGGCGATACCAGCGGCGCAATCGCCGACCTGCGCCGTGCCTACCAGTTGAATCCCAATTCCACTCCCGCCGGTCAGGCCTTGCGCGACCTCGGCGAAATACCCTGAAGAAAATCTATTTTGAACCCATCAAATGCCTGAGCGCCGCCGCCAGGGCCTCTACCGCTTTGGCGTACTCTCCCAAATCGATATGCTCATTCGGTGTATGGTCAAGGGCGGAATCTCCGGGACCATACACGAGGGATGGACACAACCAAACCGGGGCGACGATGTTCAAATCGGCGGTTCCCGTTTTGTAGACGAATCCGGGCGTCCCACCCGCAGCCCGAATCCCGTTTAAGAAAGCGCGCACCAAGGCTGAATTTTTCTCGCACGCCCAGGCTGGAATCGGGTATCCGGTGGGTTCCACAAAGACCCTAAAGGTCTCAGAGACCTTTAGGGTCTCGTTTAACTTCTCGTACCAGGCCTCCGGCGGCAAATCGACCGGCAAACGCGCGCCGATGCTTAAGCGCGCCCACTGCTCCAGGCCATCGCTGCCCGAGTCCATCCCCCTTAAAGAAAGCAACAACTGCTCGAAAATTTTCTGACGGCCTTCGTTGAACGCATCGCCAAATGCCTTAACTGCCAGCCAGGTCTCAACCGCCGTCTCGCAAGCCGAGGCCCCGGCATGGGCGCTATGGAACTGGTCGGCGCGGACAGTCACATTCGCCCAGGCCGAACCCTTATAGCCAAGCGCCATCCTGTCCCAGCGATTCGGCTCACCGACGACGAGAAAATCCGGACGGTATTTGTCCACCAGGTAACGCGCCCCGTCTGAATCAGTCTCCTCACCAACCGCCCCAATCACGACAATTTGCCAGCCATCCAGCGCCCCAACCGAAGCCGCGCCATCCACAAAACAGGCCAGCGGACCTTTGGCATCGACCGAACCGCGCCCGTAAAGCAAATTGCCAATTTGCTCCACCTTAATCTCACCGGGAACAGTGTCAATATGCCCCAGCAAAATGACCTGTTTCGGCCCGCTGCCCCACACACCGACCGCGTTGCCCGCCTCGTCGCGGAAGGATTTATCCGCACCGAGGGACTGCATCCGCGCCACCAGCCAGTCCACCGCGCCGCGTTCTGCGCCGGAAGGGCTGAAATGCGTCACCAGCCCGAGCAGGGTTTCGGGAACGCTATCCGCCATTCGCCAGCACCTTGCGGATTGCATCGACCACCTGGTCGAGTTGCTCGTAAGTGATGACCAGCGGCGGAAGCAGGCGGATGGTGGTCAGCCCGGCGTTCAGGGCCAGGATTTTCTCGTCTTGCAGGGCGCGGACGTAGGGCATGACCTTTTGCTTGAGTTCGATGCCGACCATCAGCCCCAGCCCGCGCACTTCGCGGATGAGCGGCGAATCGAGTTCGCGCAGTTTCTTCACCAGGTATTCACCTTTGGCGGCGGACTGCCCCGGCAGGTCTTCTTCCTCGATGGCGGTCAGCGCGGCGACGGCGGCAGCGCACGAGAGCGGATTACCGCCAAAGGTTGAGCCGTGTGTGCCGGGGGTCAGGTTTTTAACCGTCGGCGCAAGCAAAACCGCCCCCATCGGCACCCCGCCCGCCAGCGACTTTGCGCAACACAACATGTCAGGCTGGACTCCGGTATGTTGAACGGCGAACAGTTTTCCGGTG
>JAWOIR010000479.1:0-6037 GCA_046484545.1 Anaerolineales bacterium | reverse complement strand
GTCAAAATCAGCAACCTGCGCAAGACCCCGCTGGCGCTCGACGCCGTCCCGGTGGTCGAGTACACCCACTTCGACTCGCTCAAACAATTTACCAACGCCGACTGGGTTCCGCAAACGATGACTTCGCGCCTGGTCGAACTCGAAGGCGGGCATAAAGTGATTTCCCAATACGCCTTCATGCGCCGCGATTTCTGTGTCAACTACTTTACATCCACTGTCCCGTTTTCCTCCTTTGAGACCGACCGCGCCCGCTTCCTTGGCGACCACGAATACGGCACATTTCGCAATCCGCTCTCGTTGCAGCAACCCGAACTGGGCAACTACCAGGCCCATCGCGGCGACAACATCGCCGCCCTGCTTATCCCGTTGGGCGAAATCGGCCCCGGCGAAAGCGTCCGCTTTGCGACCTTGCTCGGTCAGGAGGAAAAGGCTGCCGACGCCCTGCCGCTGATTCAGCGTTTCTCCAAGCCTGCCGCCATCGACGCCGCCCTCGATGACCTGCGCCGCTACTGGGACAACTATCTCGGCGTCCTGCAAGTCGAAACCCCTGACGAGGCCATGAACGCCATGCTCAATATCCACAACCCGCGTCAGTGCCACACCACCAAGAACTGGTCGCGCTACCTGTCGCTCTATCAACTCGGTCTGGGCGGCTCACGCGGAATCGGTACCCGCGACTCCTCGCAGGACGTGCTCAGCGTGCTGGCCTCCTTGCCGAAGGAAGGCCTCGATCTGATTCGCAAACTGCTCAGTGTGCAACTGCGCGCTGGAAACGCCATGCATCAATTCAACCCGCTCAACATGCTCGGCTCGATGGGCGACTCGCAAGAAATGGAAGACCGCCCGCACTACTACTCCGACGACCACCTGTGGCTGGTGCTGGCCGTCTGTGCCTACATCAAGGAAACTGGCGACAGCTTTTTCCTGAACGAAATCATCCCCTTCTACGAAAAAGATAAAGATGACGCCGCGCTTGAGTCTGGAACCGTTCTCGAACATCTGCGCCTCGCCCTTGCCTTTACAAAATCTGACACCGGTGCGCACGGCCTGCCCCTGGCCGGTTTCGCCGACTGGAACGACACCATCAATCTGCGCACCGGGGCCGAGTCGCTCTTCACCGCCAATCTGTACGGCGTAGCCCTGAATGAGATGATTGCCCTGTGCCGCTTCCTGGGCGACGAAGCCTCGGCCTCCGCCTACGCCGCCGACCATGCCGAAATGTGCGAGCGCGTCAACCAGCACGCCTGGGATGGCGAGTGGTACCTTCGCTATTTCGATTATGACGGCGCGCCCATCGGCTCGAAGGCCAACGAACAGGGCACAATCTTTCTCAACGGCCAAACCTGGCCGGTGCTTTCCGGCTTTGCCACGCCTGAGCGCGCCAAAACGGCCCTTGATTCTATCCGTAAGCATCTCAACACCAGCAAAGGCATCAAACTCTCGGCCCCCGGCTACAACGGCTTCGACCCGACCAAGGGTGGCGTCACCACCTATCCGCCCGGCGCGAAGGAAAACGGCGGCATCTTCCTGCATCCCAATCCCTGGGCCATGATGGCCGAAACCATGCTCGGCGACGGCGAGCGCGCCTTCGAGTATTACACCCAGATTAACCCGGCAGCCAAAAACGATATCCTCGACGAGTACGAAATCGAGCCCTACGTCTACGCCCAGAACATCCTGGCTGACGAGCATCCGCAGTTTGGCCTCGGGCGCAACTCCTGGCTCTCCGGTACCTCCTCTTGGACTTACCGCGCCGGGACGCAGTACATCCTCGGCATTCGCCCCGATTACAACGGCCTGCGCATCGACCCGTGCATTCCCTCTGCCTGGGATGGCTTCAGCGCCACGCGTAAGTTTCGCGGCGCAACCTATCAAATTGCGGTTAAAAACCCGAGTCATGTCTGCAAAGGTGTTGCAAAACTGCTGATAGACGGTAAAATGATGGATGGAAATTTGATTCCCGTCTTCGCCGACGGGCTAACTCACACTATCGAGGTTACCTTAGGCTGATGATCAACTTTCACGGACACCCC
The DNA here is from genome assembly GCA_046484545.1 of Anaerolineales bacterium. Classification (GTDB taxonomy): domain Bacteria; phylum Chloroflexota; class Anaerolineae; order Anaerolineales; family Villigracilaceae; genus UBA8950. The sequence goes on along the minus strand of JAWOIR010000479.1, from coordinate 4,004 downwards.
ACCCGTCGCCTTTCCACCGATTTCTTGACTCTCGACTACCTGATAGACGCCGGACCGCGCCTGGTGCGGCTTTCCCGTAAAGGGTCGGACGTCAACCTGTTGGGTGAAACCCCCGATGTCGGTTGGGAGACGCCGAACGGCTATTATCACGTCTTGGGCGGACACCGCCTGTGGGCCGCGCCTGAAGAACCGGGCGTCACTTACGCTCCCGACAATACCGGCCTGGCGGTGCGCGAAATCCCCGAAGGCGTGGAACTGGCCTGGGAACCGAAGCCAGGCGAGGGTGGAATCGCGAAATTTATCCGCATTGAGCCGGAAACTGACCGGGCGGCTGTCCACCTCATCCACCGTATCACCAACCGCTTCGCGTATCCCGTCACGTATGCGCCCTGGGCCATTACGGTTTTGCCGTTGGGTGGCACAGCCTACCTGCCCTGCCCGCCGGTTGGAGAAGGCTTCCAACCCGACCGCGCCCTGGCGCTGTGGCCTTACACGCGCTGGAACGACCCGCGCCTGGGCCTGCACGAATCCGGAATAACGGTCAAAGCCGAGGCTGCCATGCCGCCCATCAAGGTTGGCGCGTTCTCGGCCTCCGGCTGGACGGCTTACGAGCGCGAAGGGGTGCTGCTCTTCAAAGGCTTCGAGCCGCTGGTTGGCGAATACTCCGACATGGGCTGTAACGTCGAGATTTACTGTTCAGACAAATTGCTCGAACTCGAAACCCTGGCCCCGGCCATGCACCTCAAGCCCGGCCAATCGACCGAGTTTTCTGAAATTTGGGAAATCCATACGGACGAGGCCGCCCGTGAGATTCTTGCTGAATTTGAGTAGAATTTTATGACGACTGAAATCGAACTCTCTGTAATGGATGGCGCAAACCCCGGCGGTGTTTTGGCTGACCGTTTGCGGTCTTTTGAAGAAGCGCATGATATCAAGGTCAATTTGACCATCCTGGCTTGGGAAACTTCGTGGACGGATATTGTCAAATATGCCCTGTATGGCCGCGGCCCGGATGTTTCTGAAATTGGTTCGACATGGCTGGCCAGCCTGGTGGGGATGAATGCCCTGCGTCCGTTTTGTGGTTCTGATATTGTTCCGCTTGAGTCGCAGGCTTTCCTGCCACAATTGTGGGAAAGCGGGCTGTATGGCGGCGAGTTGTATGGTGTTCCCTGGTTTGCGGACACGCGCCTGTTGTATTATCGACGCGATATTTTGCAAAAATCTGGTATTAATCCGGCGCAGGCTTTTTCATCTGCCCATGAACTTGAAAAAACCATCCAAAAACTAAAAGACGACGGTGTCGATACACCCTGGATAGTGCCGACCGACCGCACACTTAACAACCTTCATATTTTGGCCGCCTGGGTTTGGGGTGCGGGCGGTGATTTCCTGTCGCCAGACGGTAAGGAAATCTTGATTGACCGTCCCGAAAGCCTGAAGGGGTTTTGTAACTATTTTCGCCTGAGGCATTTTATTTCTGCCCGTTCGATGTTGTTGGGGGATGACTCTGCCAATCGCCGTTTTCGCCATGGCAAAGCCGCCATGCTGGTTAGCGGCCCCTGGGTGCGGCTCACAGAAGCAGAGTCCCACAAGATTGTGCTGGAGAACTATGGCGCTGCTCCCCTTCCGGGCGTGCCGTTTGTCGGCAGTTCTCATATTGTGGTATGGAAACATTCACAGCATGGCGACTTGGCTTGCAAACTGGTTGAATTCCTTACTTCGGAAGAGTTTCAGCGCAAGTTTTATCATGTTCCAAGCCTGTTTCCCTCTCGAACATCTCTTCTTGATGAAGGTTTGCGCGATGACCCGGTTTGGCACGCCAGCGTTGAGTCGATTCGGCGAGGGCGCACTTTTCCGGTGGCTTCGCTCTGGGGGTTACTCGAAGACCGGCTTTCCATCGAAATTGGGAAAATTTGGAGCGATATTGCTATGAATCCCAATGCGGAGGACACTGATTCGCTGGTGTGCGCGCGTATTACAGCCCTGGCAGAACGCTTGCGCTCACCTTCTGGCTTCTGAGCAGTTCGTTTTTATGCGACCCAGGTTAGCCAAGCAATATTTGACAGTGATTTCGATTTTGACACAAAACGGCTCTTTAAGAATTCCCGTGATAAGTTCCCGCATTTTGGGTATGGGCGCGCGCGTTTGCGGCGCGCCCATACCCAAAATGCGACCTTCTTTACGGCAAATATCAGAGAACTCACAGATACTTAAAAACATTTGGCAGTGATTTTGATGTAAAACGTCACTGGATAATCTTGTTTGGCGGTGTTATCATAATGTTATTCATATTTTTCATCGAGAGTCAGGAGGATATGTATGCCAGCGTTAGATGAAGTCCTGTCCATTATTCTGGGGGGTGGCCGCGGCGCGCGCTTGTATCCGCTGACAAAATTGCGCGCGAAACCGGCTGTGCCGATTGCGGGAAAATACCGCCTGATAGACATCCCCATTAGCAATTGTATCAATTCCCATATCTATCGCATTGCGGTGTTGACCCAGTTTCACTCAGTCTCATTGCATCGCCATATTACCAACACCTACCAGTTTGACCGCTATCACACCGGCTGGGTGCAGATTTTGGCCGCCGAACAAACCCTGACCAGCGACGACTGGTACCAGGGAACCGCCGACGCGGTGCGCAAGCAAATCCGCGAAATTCAGGCTTCGGGGGCCAAGTACGTTCTCATCCTGGCTGGCGACCACCTTTATCGCATGGATTACTCCAGGATGGCTGCGTTCCACTGGGAAAAGGAAGCAGATATTACGGTGGCCGTCCAGCCCGCCTCGCGTGAGGAGGCTGTACGCCTGGGTATTCTCAAGCGGGGCGCAGATGACCGCATCACCGCCTTTGTCGAAAAGCCCAAGGACCCCAAAATCCAGGCCCAGTTTGTCAGCCGCGATGATGAAAAGCGGCCTCTCCTGGCCTCGATGGGCATTTACATGTTCAAAACCGAAGTACTGATAGACCTGCTGACCAATTTTCCCGACCATGATGATTTTGGGAAGGATGTCATCCCCCATGCGCTTGGCAAGCAGGCGGTCTTTGGTTATGGGTTTGATGATTACTGGCAGGACATCGGAACGATTCGTTCTTTCTACGAGACCAACCTCGAACTCTCTACCGACAACTCCCCCTTCAACTTTTTCGACCCTGAACGCCCCATTTATACCAATCCGCGCATCCTGCCCGGTTCGTTGATTATTGACAGCAACCTGAAAGAAGCACTGGTTGCAGAAGGCTGTCGCATCCAGAAGGCCAAGATACAGCACTCCGTGATAGGCCTGCGCAGCCAGATTGGGCCGGGGACAACCATCAAGGATACCATTATGATGGGTTCGGATGATTACGATGTCATGCCGCACCGCCGCACCGAAGTGCCGATGGGCGTCGGGCCGAATTGCCACATTCAGGGCGCGATTCTCGATAAAAATGTTCGCATTGGCGATGGCGTGGTCATCAAGCCGTTCCCGCGCGGCACCGAAATCGACGCCGGGACTTGGGTGGTGCAGGATGGCATTGTCGTCATTCCCAAAGACACCACCCTGCTGCCAAACACGCGCATTGCGCCGGAATAGACGCCGGCTTTCCCCTCAAGGAACGGAGGGTAGCCTAACGTAAAAGGGCTGTTTGAGCGGCATAAAGCCGCTCAAACAGCCCTTTTACGAATTTTCCCTTTTTTGAAAGAAAACTTAATTTCGACTGCGTCCCGTCACCAGGCTGACGTAGTATAGAAGTTGCAGGACGGCAGTTACCAGTCCGGCGACGTAGGTCAGGGCAGCGGCGTTGAGGACATTGTTGACGCCCTTCATTTCTTCCTGCCCGGAGATGATGCCCGAATCAGCCAGCAGGCGTTTGGCGCGCGCCGAAGCATCAAACTCGACCGGCAGGGTTGCCAGGGCGAAGACGGCTCCGGCGGCAAAGGCGATGACGCCTACCCACGCCAATTGCATGATGTTTAGGAATAGACCAATCAGGATGAGTATCCAGCCCAGATTCGAGC
>JAWOIR010000413.1:0-5843 GCA_046484545.1 Anaerolineales bacterium | reverse complement strand
ACCACTCTGGGCGTTATTTTTGGCAACCGCGATTTTTTCCCTGACCACCTGGTCGCCGAAGCGCGCAAAGACATCCTGGCCCTGTTCCAGGAAATGAACATCGAAGGCGTTATGCTGGCAGAAAATGAGACCAAACTCGGCTCGGTTGAGACCTATGCCCACTCCAAAGCCTGCGCCGACCTGTTCAAGGCCAACCGTGAGCGCATTGACGGCGTCCTGGTCGTCCTGCCCAATTTTGGCGATGAAAAAGGCGTGGCCGATACGATCAAACTCTCCGGCCTGAACGTCCCCATCCTGGTGCAGGCCTATCCCGATGACCTGGCTTCTTTCAACGTCGAGCGCCGTCGCGATTCGTTCTGCGGCAAAATCTCGGTCTGCAACAACCTGCGCCAGTACGGTTACGAATACACCCTGACCAGCCTGCACACCAGCCATCCCACCTCCGAATCCTTCAAGGCTGACCTGGCCAAGTTCCTCGGCGTCTGTCGCGTTGTTCGCGGGCTGCGCAGCGTCCGTCTGGGCGCGATTGGCGCGCGTCCCGGCTCCTTCCAGACCGTGCGCTACAGCGAAAAAATCCTGCAAGCCAGCGGAATCACCGTCACGACCGTCGACCTGTCCGAAATCCTGGGCGACGCCGCCCGCCTGGCTGACGACGCCGCGCGGGTCAAGGACAAACTGGCGACCATCCAGGCCTACGCCAAGCATGACACTGTTCCCTCTCCGGCGATGGTGCGCATGGCGAAACTCGGCCTGGTCATCGACGATTGGATGCAGGCCAATGACCTGCAAGCGACCGCCCTGCAATGCTGGACATCCATCCAGAAGAACTATGGCATCAATGCCTGCACGCTGATGAGCATGATGAGCAACCAACTGCTTCCCTCGGCCTGCGAAGTGGACATCACCGGCGTCGTTTCGATGTACGCCCTGCAACTGGCCTCCGGCTCCCCTGCCGCGCTGGTGGACTGGAACAACAATTACGGCGATGACCCCGACCGCTGTGTCTTTTTCCACTGTGGCAACTGGGCTAAATCATTTGTCCCGGATATTGAAATCAAGACCGCCCCGATTCTCGGCACCAACCTGGGCGAGGAGAACACCTACGGGGCGATGGCCGGACGCGCCGCCGCCGGGCCTGTCACCTACGCCCGTGTCAGCACCGATGACGTGAACGGCATCATCTGTGCCTACACCGGCGAGGGCGAACTGACGGACGACCCGCTCGACACCTTCGGGCATCGCGCTGTCATCCATACCCCCGGCTTGCAAGACCTATTGGCCTACCTGTGCAAGAATGGCTTCGAGCATCACGTCGCCATGACGATGGGAAATGTCTCTGAAACCCTCGACGAGGCCTTTACAACCTATATGGGCTGGGAGAATTACAAGCATTTATAATGCAGGTTCTCTGACATTTGCCGTGGAGAAGACCTTACCACGTGAATTCTTAAAGAGCCGAAATTCTTGAAGGAAAGAGAGATATCATGACTCTCCCCCGCATTCAGGTTTCCGAAAATCGTCGTTTCCTCGTTACCGAGACGGGCGAACCGTTTTTCTGGCTGGGCGATACGGCCTGGGAACTCTTCCACCGCCTGAACCTGGCTGAAGCCGAACACTATCTCGAAGTGCGCCGCCAGCAAGGATTCAATCTCATCCAGGCCGTCGCCCTGGCCGAACTGGATGGCCTACACACCCCCAACGCCAACGGCCACGTCCCGCTGTGCGGTGACGACCCGACCCGCCCCAACGAATATTACTTCCGGCACGTGGATGCAGTCATCCGCCTGGCCGCTGAAAAGGGATTTTACATCGGCCTGCTGCCGACCTGGGGCGACAAAGTTCACGGCGGGCTGTGGGGCGTCGGCCCGGTCATCTTCAATCCCGAAAACGCCCGCATCTATGGCAAATTCCTAGGCGAACGCTACAAAAACGACACCAACATCGTGTGGATTTTGGGCGGCGACCGCCCTGTTGATGGCTACGGAGACCTTTGGGCGGCAATGGCAGAGGGGATTACGGCAGGATTGGGTTTCAAGCCGTTTATGACTCACCATCCGCGTGGCGGGGCGAGTTCTTCCGAATGGCTGCACGAGGCCGACTGGCTGGATATGAACATGCTGCAATCCGGCCATTGCCTCACAGATACGCCCAACTGGGACATGATTCGCGCCGACTATGAGCGGACGCCGGTCAAACCCGTGCTGGATGGCGAACCCAGCTACGAACACCACCCGGTTGACCCTTACCTGCGCCCCTGGAAGATAGAATATGGCCGCTTCAACGATTACGATGTACGCAAGCAAGCCTACCGGGCCGTCTTTGCGGGCGCGTGTGGGCATACCTATGGCAGTCACTCAGTCTGGCAGATGTGGTCGCCAAAATACGAGCCAGCCACCTTCGCCTCCCCGGCCTGGGACGAGGCCATCCACGCCCCTGGCGCGCGCCAGATGATTCACCTGAAGAATCTCATACTTGCGCGCCCGTATCTCACCCGCGTCCCGGCTCCCGACTTGCTGCCGGATGTGACGCCCCCGCCGCCGCCCGTCGATAATGACGATCGCATTAACCCCTTGCGGGCCGCGCACCCCGTCGCCACGCGCGACAGCGGTGGAACTTACGGGTTGGTCTATTTTCCTTTAGCGGGACAAACCCTGCGGGTCGATTTGCGTCCGCTTGCCGGGCGGGTAAAGGCCGAATGGTTCGACCCGCGCGAGGGCAGGCAACACCCTGCAGGCGAACATCCACAAGGAATTATGACATTTACCTCCCCACTTGGCGGTCCAGATTGGGTGCTTGCACTGGATGTTATGAAATGAACAAAACCCCGGTCATTATCGATACCGACATCGACGATACCTGGGCGCTGTTTGTGTTCATGGTGTCAGATAAGATGACGGGGAGGCACTAAAAACAAGCGTGTTAGAAGATAGGCTGTTCTTGTGTGTTTTTGCACATCTGCTAGATATAGTCTTGCCTATGCCAACAGTCTATTACGGCTCTAGCAAAACTGGAGCCAAAAATACCCCGCTTTCGCGGGGTATTTTTATTTTTGCCAATGCGGATTCTCTACCGGACAAAATTCGGATAATCATGCCTGAAGTCAGTAAACCGCGGCACAGCACTAAACATCAATATTCTCGCAGGTAGGTTTTGAACGTAACTAGAAATGTGCTGTCACTCTCCCTTCTGAATGCCGATTGCAATCTACCGAACTGTATGGGTATTGACAATCAGCTAATTTGTCCTTATTATGTAAGTAAACATTAACTTACACAATAAGGACAAATTATGAAATCTGAACAGACAAAAGAACGAATTTTAAGGGCGGCGACGGAAACATTTGCCCAGCATGGTTTTGCAGGTGCGACCGTGGCAGAAATCGCAGAAAAAGCCAAAGCGAATGTCACCTTGATTTATCGCTATTTTGGCAGCAAAGAAGGTTTACTTGAGGCTGTGCTGAAGCGATTTATTCAGTCTGCGCAACCCTACCGCGAGCAAGTGCTTGCCCATCAGGCCTTGCCGGCCAACCGGGAAGAGTTTCGGGCTTTATCCCATTGGGCATGGCAGTACATGGAGCAGGAAACCGACATGACCAGAATTGCCTTGCTAGAATCTTTGCAGGACAACGGCTACAACGACCTGCTGTTTCGCATCTTTGATTCTGTCCTTGTGAAGCGCCTGCCCCCTGAATTGGCCGAACAGCGCGACGACCAGAGGCTGGATATGGAAATAGCCGCCTTTTTCTTCGGCCTGACGCCCTTTCTTATGGCGATGGCCCTTGGGGAACGCTGGGCCGCCCACTATGGCGTCGAGCGTGAACGCTGGCCGGAGCGGTTTCTGTCGGTTTTTGACGAGGTTTATGTGCGCTATATTCTGGATTGGATGAAGAACATGAATGGGAATACTGAGGGGAAGGAAATCCCATGAAAATCATCTGCTTCCCACATTTCTACTACCTGTCCGAGGTCTCGCGACTGGTCGAGATGGGGCTGGCCTTGCGTGAGCTCGGCCAGGAAGTGGTCTTTTTCAGTCATGGCGGGAACTACGAGTCCGTCGCGCAGGAGGCAGGATTCGATGTCATTTCGGTCGCGCCGCACATGTCGCCGGGGCGGGCCGCCGATTATATGGCTTTCAATCGCGGCGAGAAGGGCAATCCTTTCCGGGAGAGTTTTTTCACCGACGATGAACTCAAAGCCTATGTTCCCGCCGAAGCCGACGGCTTCCGCCAGGCGCGCGCCGACGCCGTGCTGATTGGCTGGAACCTGCCCTCGTATCTCTCCGCGCCGCTGGCAGGGATTCCCATTCTCGTTCAACAGCCTGGCCCGTTCACCGCGCCCTTTTTCGACCGGGAGATGGGTGTCTTCCAGCCCTCGTTGTTTGGCGCGGCCCGCCGTCTGCCGCTGAATTGGCTGGTCAATTGGTGGCTGCCGCGTACCAAAATCTGGTTGGCGCCCTTCAACCGCATGGCGCAGTCGCTGGGATTGCCGCAGTGGAAAAGCACGCTCGACCTGATGGCCGGCGACCTGACCCTGGTGATGGACGCGCCCGAAATCCTGGGCATCCCGCCCGATGAATTGCATGCCTACCGGCCCAAGCATCCGCATTTCTTCCACCGTCCGCCAGTCTATCGTTACGGTGGTCCGTGCTTTGCCCGCCTGCCGGGGGATGTTCCTGAAGTCATCCGCGCCCATTTCGATACCCCGCGCCCCAAACTGTATTGCGCGATGGGCGTCTCCGGTTCGCCGCGCGTATTGGGGGAAGTCGTCGAGATTGCCGATAACCTGGAGATTCAATCCGTGATTGCCACTACCACGGTCCTGCCAGAGCAGAATGGGAGCGCTTCGGGGCGCGTCCTGCTCACGCCGCACGTTCCGGCGCACCTCGTCAACCCGCTGGCCGACATCGCCATCACGCACGGTGGGGCCGGGACGGTGCAGACCGCCATCCATTCCGGGACGCCGCTGGTCGGCATCCCTATGCACCTGGAGCAGACAGGCAATCTCTCGCTGGTCACGCGCCAGGGGGCAGGGCTGATGCTCTCGAAATGGGACCTCAACCGGCGTTCGCTGGGCCGTGCCCTGGAGCGCCTGCTGACTGACGCCAGCCTGCGCCAGAACATGCTGCGCCTGAAATCCCTCCAGGACAGGGTGGACGGCCCGGCCATTGCCGCCCAGGAAATTGTGAACTTTCTCGGTGCGTCCAGCTCGAACATGGAAGCTGTGAAATGATACCTTTTCCGGCAATCTGGCGGTTGTTTCCCGCCGGACGACCATCCCGGCCCTGTTCCGTGAGACGGCGGCGGTAATCTGCCCCATGCGCGGCTGGTGCTTTATGAAAACATGCGCCATCCTGCCACTGGGAAGCAGTTCGAGCGCGATGTGCTGGCCTTTTTGAAAGAGGAATAACGCGATGAGCATGTAGAAGGCCAAAAATGACTCAGTACCCACTTATCATATTTGATTTTTTGGCAACTCCGTGCAAAACATTGTCGCATCTTCTTTGACTAATACGTTCTGGAAACAAAATCACTCGTGAAAAAAATTCCTGAACCTGTCGTACAAAAATTCACATCCGTATCAAGAAAAATATTCTGGCTTGGCTGGGGCTTGTCTTTTGTCCTCTCTGGCTTGCTTTCATGCGCAATACTTAATTTTGAAGAAAAATGGAGTTGGATAATAGACTGGTGATGGTTGATTGAAGGAATTGGTTTTGGTTCTTTAGGAATTCCCGTAATAAGCCCCCGCATTTTGGGGTGTGAGCGTGCGTACGCACGCTCACACCCCAAAATGCGGCCTTCTTCACGGCAAATATCAGAGAGCCTTCATTTTTCATTGCTTGTTTTT
>JAWOIR010000376.1:0-4995 GCA_046484545.1 Anaerolineales bacterium | reverse complement strand
AACGTTGAAAACGCAGGTGGAGGCCGCCGAGGGGCCGGTCTTGTTCATCAACCAGCGTCACCTGCTGACGTTTGGCAATATTAACGTGCCACTGGTGCCAGATTATGAAACCGTGACCCTGATGGAAACGGCGATGAGCAACAACCAGCAGGTGCTTGAACAGTTTTACGACGACCTGCGCGAGAACCGTTATGCGATGATTATCTCTGGCAGGCAAAACCTGCTGCTAAAAACAGAGGGGGCTTTTATCGAGGAGGATAATACCTGGAAAACGCGCATTTCGCCGTACATCCTGTGTTATTACGAATCGGCTGACACAATTGAGCCGACCCAAGGACGGATTGAGATTTATGTGCCGCGCGCCGAACCGGGGAAATGCCCATGAGCGGGAAACGCGCATACGCTTAACAACCTTGTTGGGGACACAAGTTTGGATAGTATCTGACAGGGATTTCCGCGCTTAATGGAGAAATCTTATCCATAGGAGATTTCTGATGAATATCTGGGCATTTCAAGAAGTTCTTAGCCGCCGCCTTTCGCTATGGGCGCGCTTCTCGATTGGGCTGGGGCTTGCCGGTTTGTTTGCGCCGTTTGAGTTCTGGCGCGGCATGGCAGGCCAGTTTATCGGTTGGGGGATTATCAACCAGGCGATTGCATTTTTCGGTAGCAAAGGCACACAGAAGCGGCTGGCCAATCTCAATGAAACCGGAAAAAAAGCCATCGAGCCGCAAGAAACCCGTAAACTGACGAAAATTTTGTGGATTAACGCCGGGCTGGATGTGGGCTACGTCCTTTTCGGCGCGATTTTTGCGCGCTCCAATCGTGACAATTCGTTTAAGGTCGGGACGGGAATTGGCATCATCGTGCAGGGCCTGTTTTTGCTGTTCTTCGATTGGATTCATGCAAATCAGTTGAAAAGGGGTTGATGGTTTAGCCAGGAATTACCCAGATTACGCAGATTTTTCCATAACCACAAACTTGACTACACGATAAAAAATGAATCTTCAATCCTTCAACCCACTCAAATTCCCACGCTCGACCCAAATCACGCTCCTGCTATGGGTGCTGACCATGATTTCCCTGCCCATCGTCGGCTGGATATGGGGCGAAGAATCCCTGATTCGCGGTATGAGCGTCGGCGTTGTGATGCAAGCCATTGCTGTGCTGACGGTGCTGCGCAACGCCTGGGGACTTTCACGCACCTTGCGCACGCTGGCGATTGTGGCCGCCCTCTCCTATTTTGCTGAGTGGCTCGGCTCAAAAACCGGTTTTCCGTTTGGCGCATATCATTACACCGACGCGCTCCAACCGCAACTGGCGGGCGTGCCGCTCCTGATTCCGCTGGCCTGGATGATGATGCTCGCCCCGGCCTGGGCAATCGCAAAAATCATTCTGCCCAAGCACGACAACCCTAAATTACCATTTAGCATTATCCATTCACTGCTCTCCGCCTTCGCCTTCACCGCCTGGGACCTATTCCTCGACCCACAGATGGTCGGCTGGGGATTCTGGGTTTGGGCCACGCCGGGAATTTACTTCGGCATTCCGTTTAGCAATTATCTCGGCTGGCTGCTGGTCTCATTCCTGCTGACCCTGGCCGCCCATCCGCGCGACCTGCCGCTCGGCCCGCTGGCCGTCATCTACGCCTTAACCTGGTTCCTGCAAACCATCGGGCAGGGCATTTTCTGGGGACAGCCCGGCCCGGCGGCCTTTGGCTTCCTCGGCATGGGCATTTTTATCCTGCTGGCTTTTAGCAACTTTCAAGTTGAATCCTTGCACAAAAAGCAAGAAATTTATCACCATGGTAACGACGGAACACGACGTAAGAGCATTTAAGGTTTTCCGTAGTGACCCGTTGTTGCCGCGCGTCCCGTGCATTTTGCGGGGTCGTGGTTAAAGGTTTTCTCTTCCGGCTTGTCCGGGTTAGGTCAGTGTCCATTATCCAGTAAAAACTCAATACTGGATAATGGACACTGACCAATGGATACTGGCCACTGATGACTGAATACTGGCTCCTGATAACCGCCTTCCTGCTCGGCGCTCTGCCGCTCTCCATCTGGGTTACACGGCTGGCGGGCAAAGACCCGCGCGCGGTGGGCGATAAAAATCCCGGCGCGACCAACGCTCTCAAAGCGGGCGGCAAATGGGTCGGGCTGGCCGCGCTCATGCTGGATGTCTCCAAAGCCGCCGCCCCTGTTGGGCTGGCCTATCAAATCCTCGGCCTGGACGGCCCGTGGATGGCCGCCATCGCTCTCGCCCCCACCTTGGGGCACGCCTACTCACCCTTCCTGCGCTTTAAGGGCGGCAAAGCCCTGGCCACCGTCCTCGGCGCATGGATTGGACTGACTCTCTGGGACGTGCCGCTGGTTGCCCTGGCAGGAATCACACTCTGGTTCATCCTGCTCAAAAACTCAGGCCGCGCCGTCGTCCTGACTCTGGCGGGCATGGCCACTTACCTGGCCCTCGTCCGCCCCGAGCCGCTTTTTTTCTGGGTACTCGGCCTGCAGGCAGTTTTGCTAATCTGGAAACATCGGTTTGAGTTGGTAATTCGCAATCCCTAATTCGCAATTCACCATGCCTGACCTGCTCCTTTTCTCATTTCTGCCGTTAATCTTTTTTGCCCTGACCGCCATCCTTAACGCCTTCACCTTTCCGCGCCTGCATCCTGGTCAACTAATTTCTCATCCACTCATTTCTGTATTAATCCCCATGCGCGACGAAACGGCGGTCATCGCCGAAACCGTGCGCTCATGGCTCGCCCAAGACTACCCCAATTTTGAAATCTTAATCCTGGATGACGGCTCGAGGGACGACTCCGCCAAAATCGCGCGGGAGGCGGCTGGCGGCGATTCCCGTTTAACCATCGTCCAGGGGAATGCGCTACCCGACGGCTGGCTCGGAAAATCCTGGGCCTGTCAACAACTCTCGGAGCAAGCCCATGGCGAACATCTGCTCTTCACCGACGCCGACGTGCGCTGGGGGCCAAACGCCCTGTCCGCACTGATGGCCGAATCCGCGCGAACGAACGCCGACCTGCTGACGGTCTGGCCAACCCAAATCAACGTCACCTGGGGCGAGCGGCTGGTCGTCCCGCTGATAGGGTTCGCCATCCAGGCCTATTTGCCGGTACTCGCCGTCCACCACCTGCCCTGGCCGATTTTCGCCCACGCGATGGGTCAATGCCTGCTCTTCAAGCGCGAAGCCTACGAGCAAATCGGCGGGCATGAATCCATCAGAAATCAGGTTGTCGATGACATGGCCTTTGCCTGTGCCATCAAACGCCACAAACTACGCCTGCGCGCCGCCGACGGCAACGGACTCATCCAGACGCGCATGTACCAGAACTGGAAGCAGGTACGCGATGGGTTCGCCAAAAACATCCTGGCCGGGCATGGGGGGCGTGTGGCGTTTTTACTTTTTTCAACGCTGTTTCATTGGTGGATGTTTATTGTCCCCTGGATATTGATTGTTCAATATTCGTTCTTCGATATTGGGTATTCGATATTCGATACTCGAATTCTCGAATACTCGAATATCGAATACTCGATTATCACTTTTGCCTTAATGGGGATTTTGACACGCGCCTTGACAGCGGCGGTCACCCGTCAGCGGGTGGGGGATGCGGTCTTGATGCCGGTGTCGGTGGTGCTGATGACGGTGATAGCGGCGCAAGCCCTCCGCTGGCATTTTGGGGGCGGGCCGCGGTGGAAGGGGCGAAATATCAATCAGGGCAGGAATCAAGATTGTCATTTCAAATCGGACTAAAAACTACAGGCGTATGGGCAAAAACAGTTTGACCTGCTCTAAAAAGATTCATCACCGTCGCGACGCGGCTCCTTTGAAATAAAAAAACAAGACTGGAAAGCCACAAAGTGCTTCCCAGTCTTGTTTTTTACAGTGATAACAGCACCGGCTGGTTAACCAGCATGGCCTGCATCGACCACGGTCCCGTCCAGGTGACATGCACCGGGATGACCCTGCCGCGCAAATTCTCGTCGCTCTCGACAAAGACCAGTTTATTGGTCGGGGTACGGCCCTTCCAGCGGCCCTTGACCTTTTCCTCGAACAGTACTTCGACTGTCTCACCGAGATGTTTTTTATTGATTTCGGTGACAATTTCTTCCTGTAACGCTTCCAACATACGGAAGCGGCGCATCTTCTCCTCGGCGGGCACATCGTCTTCCATGCGCCGGGCCGAGACGGTGCCCTCGCGCGGCGAGTAGCGCGCCAGGTGGGCCACGTCCAGCCGCAGGTCAGAGAGGGTTTTATAGGTCTGCATGAACTGTTCCTCGGTTTCGCCGGGGAAGCCGACGATGATGTCGGTGGCAATCGAGCAGCCGGGCACTTTTTCGCGGATTTTCTCGACCAGGCGATAATAATCGGCCTGGGTGTAGCCGCGCTTCATGTTTTCCAAAACGGTATCGTCGCCAGCCTGAATGGGGACTTCAAAATGCGGCATGGCCTTGGGCAGTTCGGCGACGGCGTCCATGATGTCTTCGTCGAAGTAACTGGGGTGCGAGGTCAGGAAGCGGATGCGCTCGATGCCCTCGACCTCGTTGATGACCCGCAGCAACCCGGCCAGGCTGGGGCCATCGGGGATGTCCGTGCCGTAGCGGTCAACAATTTGACCGAGCAGGGTCACTTCCTTGACGCCTTGCGCCGCCAGCGAGCGGATTTCGGCCACGATGTCGCCGACCGGGCGTGAGCGTTCGATTCCGCGCCGGTAGGGGATGATGCAGTAGGTGCAGGCGTGCGAACAGCCATAAACCACCGGCACATGGGCCGAGACCAGTCGTCCGCGCTCGTGGACGGGTAGAATCAGTTCATCGTCCATTGCCAAAAAGCGGCGGGTGGTTTCGGCATCTTCCATCGAGCGGACTTCGCCCTGGGTCAGGAAGGAGATCAGCGGGCCGGGGTCAGAGGGCGGGGAGAAAACATCCACAAAGGGCAGTTTGGCCTTCAGTTTTTCTGCGCCGCGCACGCCGACCATGCAGC
>JAWOIR010000323.1:0-11690 GCA_046484545.1 Anaerolineales bacterium | reverse complement strand
CAGAGCACAATGCCCTTGCCCAGGCGGTATTCGCCAAAGTGGCTGACGAACTGGACTACCTCCGGCAGGGTATCGGCGGTCGGGATAACTTCGAGCAGTTTGAGATAACGCGGCGGGTTGAAGAAGTGCATCCCGAGGAAGTGCTGCTTGAAATCGTCGCTGCGCCCGGCGGCGATGTCCTTTAGTGGGATGCCGGACGTGTTTGAGGCGATGATGCTGCCCGGCCTACGGGCCGCGTCAATACGCTCCATCAATGACTGCTTGATTTTGAGATTCTCGACGATGACTTCCAGCACAAAATCGGCCTGGCTGACAGCGGTCTCGAAATCATCTTCTAGGTTGCCGGTTTTGACCAGCGCGTGCCCATCCGACGAGTAAAACGCCGCCGGTTTGGCCTTTTGGGCGTTCTCCAGGCCGGTGTTGACGATTTTGTTGCGTTCGTGGGGCAAGTTGGCAACTTGCCCTACAGGCACAATATCCAACAGCATCACCGCCACCCCGGCATTGGCAAGATGCGCCGCAATCGCCGCGCCCATTGTGCCGGAACCGATGATGACGGCATGATTGATTTTATATTTGTTCATAAGGTCTCCAGCCGATACTCGAAGATTCGATATTCGTTACTCGTTATTCGAAAACCCAAGCATCAAACACCGAATATCGAATATCTAGTATCGAGCATCGAATAACAATTTATCGAAGTTCCGCCCCGCTATATCCCAAAATCTGCCTCGCCACCACGAGCCGGTTAATCTGCCCGGTGCCTTCATAGATGTCGGTGATTTTGGCGTCGCGGAACCATTTTTCGAGCAGATATTCGCGGCTGTAGCCGAGCGGACCCATGATTTCGACTGCTTTCTGGGTGATTTTGGTGACAATATCGCCAGCCTTGACCTTGCTCATCGATGACTCAAGCGCGTTCGGTTTCTGGTTATCCGCCATCCAGACGGCTTTCAACACCATCAGCCAGGCGCTCTTAAGCATGATTTCCATGTCGATGATGTCGCGCTCGATGGCGGTCAGCTTTTGCTTGGGCAGGCCATAGCGGATAGTCACGCCCTGTTCCTCAAGCATTTTCTTGACTTCTTCCAGCGCCGCGCGCGCCACACCCACGCCGGTCGCCGCCACCAGCGGACGGGTCGCGTCGAAGGTCGCCATCGCGCCTTTGAATCCTTTTGTGGACTTCTCGACCGTTGGCGAACCAAGCAGGGCATCGAACGGTACGCGCACATCTTGCAGCACAATCGAAGCCGTATCGCTGACACGGATGCCCATCTTGTGCTCCATCTTGGTCACTTTCGCCCCTGGCGTCCCGGCTTCGACGACGAAAGCGCGCATCCCGGCCCGCCCGGCGGTTGGGTCAATGGTTGCCCAGACAACGATAAAACCTTTTCCGAACTTTTCATCCGGTATAAAGGACTTGTGTCCAGCAGTGACGAAAATCTTCTCACCGTTCAGCACCCACTCGTTGGTCTTTTCGTCCAAAACAGCGGTAGCGCGAATGGCAGAAGTGTCCGACCCGGCTTGCGGTTCGGTCATACACATCGCAGCAAAGGTCGGCTTCTCGTCGGCAAAACGCGCCAGGAACTTGGCCTTTTGCTCCGGGGAGCCAGCCGCCTGAACCGCGGCTGCACCCAATCCGCCGCCCGGGGTGACGAGATACATACCCACGTCGCCCCACGAAAGCATTTCGAGCATGGCGGCCAGCGACTGGTAGCCAATCGGCGGGCGTTTGGGTTTGTTCGGGTCTTCTTCTTTTTTCTTTTCTTGCGGCGCAAGCGACCCGGCTCCGGTCGAGCGCATGGCCGTGTGCATAAATTCAATGTATCCATAAGGAATCGCGTGTTCATTCTCGTCCATTTCACGCGAAACCGGGCGCATCATGTTATCCGCTACAGTTTGCAGCATGTAGCGCATGTTGTTAATTGGTTTGGGGGATTCAAATTCGATGGTCATGGTTTTCTCTCCTTATCGTGTCATTGCGAGTGAGTGCTCTTTGCGAATGACATCACACAATTGCCAACCCAGTAAAACTGGCAAACCCGCGCCCGTTGCGCATCCACATCTCGACCGGGTACTCGCGGATGTAGCCATAACCGCCCAAAATCTGCACAGCGCGGTCGGTGACCATCATCACCATATCGGCGGCCCCGGTGGCGGCCAGGTAGGACTGGGTGAAGGCCTCCTCCCTGCCGGTATCCAGCATCCAGGCAGCCTCCCAAGTCAGCAGGCGGCTGGCTTCGATTTCGGTCGCCATTTCAGCCAGCATGAAGGCAATTGCCTGCTTCTGTGCAATTTTGACACCGAAGGCCTGGCGTTCCTTGGCATAGTCTTTGGCATACTCAAAGGCAGCATTAGCAATGCCAACTGCCATTGATGAATTGGCTACACGCATTGACGCAAGTATCGGCTCGAATTCACCATCCAGAAGATTAGACCTGGGAATTCTTGTGTTATCCAGCGTGACCCTGTAAAGTGGCAGGGCATTCAAGCTCATGAATTTTTCCGCTTCGCAGGCCACCACCCCGCCGGGAACGACGAAGCCTTTTGTCACCCCATCAAGATTGGCATAAACCACCATCGCTTCGGCATCTGCTGCGAACGGGACCATCATCTTGACGCCATTCAGCACGAAGTCCTCCCCTTCGGCGGCGGCAGTCGTCTTGAGTTCGTTCGGGTCAAAGTCGAAGGACGGTTCGATGAGCGCGCCGGTGAACTTGGGCCAGTTACCCTCAATGGTTAGCGGAATCCACTCTTTCTTTTGCTCTTCGCTGCCCGCCAGCAGAATGGGCATGGCAAACAGGCCGGGCGTCATGACCGCCAGGGTTCCGGCCAGGTCACCCCAGGCCATTTCTTCGGCGGCCAGCACACCCGTCACCGCCGAGCGCTCGCCAAATCCGCCGTAGGCTTCGGGGATGGAGGCCTGCAAAACGCCCAGTTCCCAGCCCTTGCTGAGCAGCTTCTTGGGCAGGCTTTTGCTCTCTTCGGCGTCCCTCCCCGCCGGACGCAGGTCGCCTTTGGCATAACGGCTGACTGCGTCAATGAGCATTTGTTGCTCTTCGTTAGGTTCAAAAGAATACATAGTTCCTCCAATTGGTTAATCGTGAGCGTCTAATAGTTAATTGTGAGCCATCAACCATTAGCTATTAACCATTCACGAATTACGAATTCCTTCCAAAAACATCTCCGAAAAATGGTCGGCGATTTGCTCGGGAGAAAGCGTGCCCTCAGGACGGTACCAGGTAATCGTCCAGTTCAGCACGCCAAGCAGACCACGCACGGTCATCGGCACGTCGGAGCAGTCAAAAATCCCGGCCTGGTTGCCTTCCCGAATCAAATCGCGCCACATCTCCTCGAAATGGTCTCGAATGGGAATATGGCGCATTTGCAGTTCTTCATTGAGTGAACGATGCTCCATCAGCAGGACGGCGGTCACATCCAGGTTGTCGGTCATGACCTGCAAATAGGAACGCATCGCCAGGCGCAGCCTCTCATCGGCGGGGGCATCCTGAGCCATGACTGCGTTCATGCCGTCGGTCAACATCCCCAGCGCGCGGTCGAGCAGTTCGAGCAGGATGTCCTGCTTGCTGGCGACGTGATGGTACAGACTGGCCTTCTGTAGTTTGACTGCCTCGGCGATATCGGACATGGACGCGCCATGAAACCCCTTCTGGCGAAAGACTTGCGCAGCGGCTACTAAAATGTCATCTCGTGTCATCGTCTCTCCCTACCGAACGGTCGGTAGGGATATGATAATCGAGAAGAAAGAAATCGTCAAGAATAGTAAATAGTACCGATGTCCTTTAACCATTTGTTAAGATTGGTGTATAATGCTTTAACATTTCCAGGCAGCAGAAAGAAAGTGGGAACCATCGCCTGTGATTAAGCGGGGGCATTTTGCCTGCCAGAATTTATTTTATTGGGTATTGTTTATTATGATGAATGCAACCATACTACTTGTTGAAGGAAAAAAAGCGGAACAACCTGTTTTTGCGGCCCAATTGCAAAAGAAAGGTTTTACCGTTTTCGTTGTCCCAAATGGCAACCAGGCCATCAACAAGCTGGCCGAAATCACCCCTGATTTACTGGTCGTTAATGCCGCTTCGCTCGGCACAAGCGGGGTACGGATTGTACAATCCTTGCGCGAAAAGCAGGAGGAGCGACTACCGATACTCTTGCTGGTAGGTGCGGACGTGGTTGTTGAAAAAACCGCCGCCGATGTCGTGCTGGCGCTGCCCTTTACAATCCAAAAACTGGTCAACCGCCTGAAGCCTTACCTGCCCGGTGACGGGGCCAACATCGTCCACGCAGGACTGTTGCGCCTTGACCTGGAACGAAGACGTGTGCGCTGCCTGGGGAAAAACGCGCGCCTGACCCCGCGCCTGGTACTGCTGCTGCAACTGCTCATCGAGCATCGCGGCGAGGTGGTCGAGCGCGAGACGCTCTTCAAGCGTGTTTGGGAAACCGACTACACCGGCGACACCCGCACCCTGGACGTGCACATTTCCTGGCTGCGCCAAGCCATCGAACTTGACCCCAATCACCCCAAATTCCTGCACACAGTTCGGGGCGTTGGCTATCGCCTGGATGTTTAAACCGTTTGCTATTTTTTACTATTTTTGTAGAAACCCGTGACTCGTAAATCTTCATCTATTACCATTCGGGATGTTGCCCGCCAGGCAGATGTGTCCACGGCGACAGTCAGTCGATTTATCAATCAGACTGTGCCGGTATCTGATGACGTAGCCGAACGCGTTCAAGCCGCAATGAAAGAACTGCGCTACACCCCTCACCTGGCGGCGCGCAGCCTGGCAACCAAGCGCGCCAACGCCATTGGGTTGATGATTTCTTTTAATATGTACGGCGATTTCTTCGGGCCGATGTTGAGCGGGATTGAATCTGTCATCGGGGAGCACGGGATTAATCTGCTGATTTCCAGTAACAACCTGCCCCTGCGCAACGGGTATGGCGGGGCGCCGCTCGGCCCAACCAACACGGACGGCTTGATTATTTACGCAGGCAGCATTGAGGAAAGCGAAATTCGCCACTTTCACAGCACAGGGTTCCCGATGGTCATGGTTTACCACACTCCGCCAGCCGACCTGAAAATTCCGTGTGTAAACGTCGAGAACAAGGCTGCATCCTTCAAAATCACCGAACACCTGATTAAAATCCACAATCGTCGTAAGATTGTGTACCTGCGTGGGCCGGAAGGCCAGCAGGATTCCTACTGGCGCGAGTTGGGTTATCGCAAGGCGCTGGAAGAAAACAACATTCGCTACGACCCTTCCCTGGTGCTGCCCGGCGAGTTTGAGCGTTACATCGCGGCAATGACAATGACCGATGCAATCCTGAACGGCCTGGAGTTCGACGCTGTTTTTGCCGGCGATGACGATGCCGCAGTCGGCGTACTGGGCGCGCTTCGCGATGCTGGCAGGCGAGTTCCGCAGGATGTCGCAGTGGTGGGGTTTGACGACCAGCGCACATCAAGCCACCTCACCCCGTCACTGACCACCGTCAGCGCGCCAACCTTCGAAGTTGGGCAGGTGGCCGCCCAGCAATTACTCAACCTGATGGAAGGCAACCAGGTGGCCTACGAGACCTTGCTGCCCACCAAACTTGTCATTCGCGCATCATGCGGGTGCGATTCGCAAATCGATTGAGATAAACATTTCCCCTGAGAGTAAAAAAAGACGGCGCATTGCCGTCTTTTTTTACTCAAGCACAAATTGGGAGAGCCGTCCTTCAGCATTGACCGCGCGAACACAAATCCTCCCCCAGGCTGGCGGCAGGTTTATCGAGGCGGGAATGTCGCCGCGACGCATCGGCATCAAAGCCTGGGCGTAACTCTTGAAAACGAGGCCGTCCCAATCCGGGTCCAGTTCCCAATAGACAGGCCGAACATCAGAGCAAAGAACCACCCGCTGGCCGTCACGCTGAAATCGAAAAACAGGTTCATCAGCAGGAAGCAATCCCCCGACAGCCAGGATGGCAAAGGGCTGAGTCTGCTCTCGAACCAATCGTGTGCGCGTCGTATGGATTGCGCGGAAAGTGGCATCGGATGCCAGAAAGCGGCGTCCATGCCGGGCAGCGACCAGGGGCGTCGTGCCGGAACCGCAGAAAAAGTCGGCCACCAAGTCGCCGGGATTTGATGAGGCCAGGATGACGCGCGTCAACAGTGCTTCAGGCTTTTGGGTAGGATATCCGGTGCGTTCGTTGTGCAGCCGCGCCACAACTGGGAAATACCACCAATCTTCGGGAACTTTGCCGCGCTCCAGGTTGGGAACTTTGCCAAAACCGGCTTTAGGAGAAGACGCAAAGGTTTTGACCGTCGTCGGGTCATAGGGGATGCGCACCGCGTCCACATTGAAGGTGTAGGTTTCGCTCTTGGTGTAGAACAGGATTGTATCGTGCTTGCGATTAAAAGCGGTTCGGATGGGCGACGGGCCGTGATAAGCCCAGATGATTTCGTTAAGCATCCGGTCAGGGCCAAAGATTTCGTCAAGCAGCAGGCGGGCGTAAGCGTCGGCATGCCAGTCGAGGTGAAGATAGAGCGTACCGGCGGGAGAAAGCAGGCGGTGCATAAGTGCAAGGCGCTCATAGAGAAACTGGATGTATTCGTCCAGGCTGCGCCACGAGTCGCCGTAGCCTTCACCCAACTGCCATTCGGCTGGCTTGCGCGAATCTTCGCCACGCCCAATGCGGGCCGGGAATTTTCGGTTGGTGAAAAAGGGCGGGTCGGCGTAGATTAAGTCAATTTTGCCCTCGTACTCTTCCAAAAGGGAAGACATAAGGGCAAAATTATCGCCCAGGTAAAGGCGATTTGGCGGGTCGGGCTGGGGGTAGTTAATACCGCCAGGTTGTATGAGCGAGTCGAGGGTCAGCGAGGCAGGCTGAGGGGCGCGGCGCTGTTTCCCGCTCCATTGAAGAGAGGGCATGGGCTAAATTCTCAGCACAATTCTGGTGCCTACTCCAGGGCGATCCAGTTGTGGATGGCGGATATCTTCGGCCCCGGCTTTTGGCAGGCACCAGCGAAAGAACCATTTGGCTTCATCGTTGCGCATGTTAATACAACCGCTGCTCATCGGTACACCGTAGTTATCGTGCCAGTAGGTGCCGTGAAATGCGTGTCCTTGAAAAGGCAGGTGGTCATACTGGATGAAAACCGTCCACGGGACGCCGACCAGTTCGTAGGCTTCGATGTCGGAAGCCAACTGTCCATCGCCCATGTGTTTGGATGGCAATTTGTTGGTGACATAGGCGCGCCCAACTGGCGTACGGGTTGGGATGCCGCCCGGCGGTGTCACTGTGCCGACTCGTCCAGATGAAATGTCCGTTTGAAAAACAATCTCGCCATGTTCATAGCAGGTCATAATCTGGGCATCCAGCGCCACTTCGACCCGCTTTTGCTCAAGCGGCACATCGGGCGTAATAGGGGCAAACTCTTCGTCTTTAATCAGGCGAATATGGGTGGCGGGGACATTGTATATCAGGCTTTTATACAATTCATCACGTATCTGGTACCAGGGTTGGCCGTCCGGGCCTTCCTCAATTCCGATAACCCAGTGAACTGTCTCATAGTACAGGCGATAGAGCGGTTCCCAGCCGGTACGGCGCGGCCAAAGTGCCTGGCTAAACGGGACTGTTACTTCACCCAACTGACCGTTCTCGCGAATGGAGTCCGCCGGGGCGTTGTAACGAAACTGCACCTTGGGCATGCGCGCACGGTGGACGAATCCACCCCAGACGCGATACCAGACCGGGTTAAAACCGGGCGTGCCAGAGTTAACTTCTTCATACACCGGTAAGATTTGGTCACGGAAAACCTGGCGCACAATGCGGCTCTCGTCATTGGGCATGCTGTGCACACTGACCGAAGTCGTTGCCACGCGCACCAGGGGAAGGTCTTCAAATTCAGTGACAGGTGGAATAAAAGGCGAAAAGGCCATGCCGCCCAGGGCCATGCCGCCCAGTTTGAGAAAATCACGACGTGAAAGTTTGGCGTTCATAAGTCTATTTTACCCGAAAAAAGACCCCGAAGGTCTTTTTTTGCCTTCGGGGTCTGGTCTGTTTATATTCAGTTGTTCAGGAAGCTTCTTCTTCGACTTGTACTATCATATTTTCGAAGACAATTTCCAGGGCCATGGTATGGACGCAACGACCATTACCAATAAAAAATTCACAGTCACATTGGAACTTACTGTCTGCAAAGCTTACATAATGGTCGTTATTATCACCTCGAAAAGTCACTTCAAATTTATCAAACCGGAAGCGGGAGGGGTCTTCCGCGTAACGCTTGGCTTTCTCAATTTTCCCAATCAAACCGTAGTTCATAGTTCATCTCCTTTTACTTGGAAATTAGGGAACAAAAAAGGCACGCAGACAGGCGCGTGCCTTCAATTTGTTGCTCGTGAATATGTCACAAATACTCGCATAGTTTAAGTTAACCTCTGGTTAACAAGAGTATAAAACCAATTGGTTTGAAAGTCAACCGTTTTATGATTGCACTTTCATAATTGTTTGCGGCGCATACCCAACGCCTTGCGCAACCGCTGCCAGGTGCGCCGGGCCAGCCCCGCCGATTCGTCCGGGATTTCGCGGCGGGTGTAACGGGCTTCGATGAAGGCGGCGGTCAGGGATTCGATGTCAGGCTCGGATTCGGGCAGAATCTGGTCGAGGCGTTGGGCAAATTCTGCGGGGGTTTGCGACAGGCTGCGGGGGAGTCCGCTCTCATTGCTGCGGCGCAGGAAGGCTTGGTAGTAGAAATAAACCTTGCGGCGCGGGTCGAGCAATCGCAGGTTTATCCAATCCCCCACCGACTGGCGCAGGTTACGCCTGGAGCGCAGTCGCTCGAACCCGCCCTGGATTGTGTCTGCCAAAGTCACCCCGGCCTGCTTGAAAAAACCGAACAAACGCCCAAACAGGTCTGAGAGCAAGGCCAAAATGCGAAAACGGCGCAGTTCGCGCACCAGGTCGCTGTTGTTTTGCAGCACATAACGCAAGGAAGCAGACACCAAAAACAACAAAACCAGCCAAAAGAAAACCTGCCGCAAGATTTCAACCCAGGGAGGCGCATCCGTAATCGGGAGCGGCTCCTGGCCTTCTGCATCAAAGAATTCCGGCACATTCATCTCAGGCATGGGGGATTCTTCCAGGATTGGTTCCTGCCCGGCTGAGGAAAAAAGCGCATTAACCAGAGAGATAAACAGGGAGAGGAACAACTGAATCACAAAGTAAAGCGCAGCCAGCGCAAAGCGCAGGATGACGCCGAGCAGGGAAAGAAAGCCCAGGCTGTAATGCGTGGGCAGCAGCGCGACAATCAGCGTCAGGACGGCCAGGAAGAACAGGCTATATTGCGCCCAGCGTCCGGCAAGGTTACTGCTGGTGGGGACTTTGTTAAGGCTCCAGCGTCCCTGCAAATTCATAAACTGGGTCAGGCTGAAAAGCGCGAGCGCCAGACCAAAGAACAGCAGGGTACTGGCCCCGCCGCCAGCCAGCCGGGGTAATTGCGTGATGACCAGTTCAGAGTCGAGCGCGGCACGCAGGTCGAAGCGCATCAGGGCGGTCAGGAATACCAGGAAGATGCCAATGCTGAGAGTCAAGTGCAAAAGACGCTGGCGTACCGGGGGCTTAGAGGCTTCGCGCGGGTCTGAATATTCCTGCTGTAAGCGGACATACTCCAGGTCAAGTTTGGAGAGCAGGTCGGCATACATATCGGCCAGGAGCCAGGTGAAAAAGGCCGCAATGAGCGCCAGGAAAAACTCAAACGAAAGAATAAGGGTTGAATCCTGCGGCCATTGCATCAGTTCTGCCCAAAAAGCCGCCGGGCCGTTCCCCAGGCCAATCAATAAGCGCACTGAAGTCAGCAGCACCAGCCAGATGGTGACAAGCTGAAGCAGCCACTCCCGGCTGAGCAGGCCAAGTTTCTTCAGGCGCGGGGTATAAACAAGGCAGGCCAGGGCGGTAAAAAAGGTAAAGGTGCTCAAATACCAGGGATACCACTCCGGCAAAACCTGACCGACCAGGCTGGCAAAGGTCTGCGCGCCGCAAGCCAGCATGAGCGCCACCAGCAAACGGCTGGCGGCCCTGAAAATGCCCTCGTTCCTGCGCGCTTCTAGGCTGAAAAAAGATTCTCTCATGGTTTACCTGCGCCAGATATCCAGGTCGGATTCTTTGGTAATCGAGACAACATGAATGCCAAAGCAGGCCGCCCGCTTTTGAATATCGCGCGCATATGAGACCATACCGGTCAGGATGAGCAACGCGTTCTGTCCGTTGCGACGGGCCTGGTACAATTCGCCGAGCAAATCGTCCTGCACCTGCCCGGTGATAACCAGCAGGGTCGTTCCCCAGGGCAGCAGGATGCGCTCCCGCTGAATAAAAGCCGCCAGTGAAGTCTCGCGCGTCATCTCGACCCGCGCCAGGGCTTCGAGCATGCGCATCAGGTGGCCTTTGCCTTTGCCCATCGGCAGAGAAGGCGGCAGCCCGTCCACCGCCAGCGGGTCACGCCCGATGATTTTCAGGCCGGCGCTCTGTCGTTTTTCGACCACCCAGGCCGCCAGCGAAGCCGCGACGACAATGCCCAGTTCGGTCGAGTCGATGCGGCCATGAAAGTTATAGTCATCTGCGTTCAGGTTCAGGAAAATCATGGTTTCCAGCGCGATCGAAGGCTCGAACAACTTGACCTGCAAACGCCCGGTCATGGCGGTTGATTTCCAGTCAACGCGACGCAGGGAGTCACCAGCCACATACTCACGTTTGCCGAAAACACGGGTCGGGTCTTCGAACAACGGCTGGTGGTGGCGCATGGTGCCTTGCGGTGAGCGCGATGGAATCTTGACATTTGAAAGCGCGACGATTTTGGGATAAACCGTAATGTAACTCTGGGGGACATCCTTTTCGAGGCGCTCACCCAGCCCGAAGATGTCACCCGTCGAAAGGGTCAGCGGCCCGATGGGATAATAACCCCGTTTACGAGCATCCAGGCTGTAACGGAATCGCAGCGTCTCGCGCGACCCAACGCCTGTAACCTGCTCGAAGGGCTGGATACCCCCGAGCGCAATCGGTAAACTATCGCGCAAGGATGCCCAGGGAACCGGCAGAAGCCCGGCATTGCGCAGCTTCAACTCAATTTCAACAGGCGAGCCGAGAAAAGCATGGCTGTCATGCTCGCGCTGGACTTCGAGCCGCGCCAGCGAGCGGCGGCTCCACCAGTTGCCAAGCACAAACGCCCCGACGACAAGGTAGATGAGCGTCAGGGCGAAGTCGTCGCGCATCAGGGTGGCGACCAGCACGAGGGGGCCAAGCAGGAGCAAGTAGATAAAGAGCATGGGGTAGATACTAAAGTCTCTAGACTCTTCCGTAACAAACGAGAAAGATCTGAAACACGAAGGTCACAAAGCGCACAAAGGAGAAAAAGCGTGAACTTTGCAGGATGGTTTTTCTTCGTGACCTTTGTGTTTGAAAATTAGTTGGTTACATTCCCTAAATCGAGGGCGGTGTTTTCCAGGATGTCGGCCAGGATAGCGCTGGCGGTACGTCCGCGCAGTTCGGCTTCGGGGGTGACGATGAAACGGTGCGGCAACGTGACCGGGGCCAGATACTTGATGTCATCCGGCAAGACGTGGTCGCGTCCGCGCACGGCAGCCAGGGACTGGGCAGCCTTGAACAAGGCCAGGCTGCCGCGCGGA
>JAWOIR010000300.1:0-5167 GCA_046484545.1 Anaerolineales bacterium | reverse complement strand
CACAAAAGGCATAGAGACCACCAGCAGGATGGCGCCCATGATGGCGCTGAAACGCCCCATGCGCCTGTCAAGACTCAGATAGCCCCTGAAATTGTCGTCGGTGAGGATCACGAACAGTATGGCCGGCAGGATGAAGACGCCGACCTGGTTGACGATCTGGAAATATTTCAATGCGCCGATGGTCTGCGGGTCGCTGTAGTCCGACACAGAAGCCAGGCGGTCGAGCAGGCCCGTGCCGAAAAAGGGCAGCGACAGGGCCACGCCGAGGGCCAGCACGACGAAGAAAACGACGATCATGACCAGCACCAGCGCCAGGATCTTTAAAGCAGGAGAAAATAACCGGAAGGGGGGCTCGCGGAACATAGTTGGTGATTGAAGGCATCAAAAATACTAAATTTGCAGATTGGAAAATCAACCCTGTAGGTGATAAAGATCGGCCCCATAGAGATCGGCGCTTTCCCCATCCTCCTGGCCCCTATGGAAGATGTGAGCGACCCGCCCTTCCGCCATGTCTGCAAGATATATGGCGCCGACGTCATGTACACCGAGTTCATCTCCTCGGAAGGGCTGATCCGCGAGGCGGCCAAAGGGTCGAAAACGCCGTGTGTCAATTATTTTATAATGTCTCGACGTTGCTCGACAAGCATAACAGGCAACCTCGGTGCAAACCAAAGCAACTTTGATATGAAATAAAAAGTACTTAGACTCTTTGACAATTTCCATTATAAGTCCCCGCATTTTGGGGTGTGAGTGCGCGCACTCACACCCCAAAATGCAGTCATCTTTATGAAAACTATCAGGGAAACAGAGATTAACCTATTGAAATTAATTATAATCTTGATATAATACAAATGTAAAGCGTAACTTTACATTTGTAAAGAAGACGGCAAATAGAGAACGTCAACCATGTGACGATAAACAAACTCAAATTCCACGGCGTAAAGACAGGAGAAACCGATGGCAATCAAATTCCCGGATTCATTTTTATGGGGAGCCGCAACATGTGCGTTTCAAATTGAAGGCGCCTGGAACCAGGACGGCAAGGGGGAAAGTATTTGGGACCGATTCAATCACAAACCGTATGCCATTCTAAACGGCGATACTGCCGATATTACCTGCAATCATTACCATCATATGCCGCAAGATGTAGCCTTGATGAAGGAACTCGGCCTGCAAACCTATCGTTTCTCGATTTCCTGGCCGCGTGTCCTGCCGCAGGGACGCGGCGCGCTGAATCCGCAGGGATTGGAATTTTATGACCGGCTGGTCGATGCCCTGCTGGCGGCAGGCATCGTCCCCAATGCGACCCTGTATCACTGGGACCTGCCCCAGTCCCTGCAAGACTTGGGCGGATGGCCGAATCGTGACGTGACCGACTGGTTCGCCGAATATGCCAAAATCGTTTTCGACCGCCTGGGCGACCGGGTCCCGCTCTGGTCGACCTTCAACGAACCCTGGGTGGCCGCCGCCCTGGGCTACGGACAGGGCGTCTTCGCTCCCGGCATCGCCGATGCCAGCCAGCAATACCAGACCGCCCATCACCTCCTGCTTGCGCATGGCAAAGCCCTGCAAATCTTCCGGCAGGGCAACTATGCCGGGAAAATCGGGATTGTGCTAAACACCGCCCTTCACCTGCCAGCCAGCGAGCGTGAAGAAGACCGGGCTGCATGCCAGCGCGTGAAAGACGATGAACTCAACTTCTTCACCGAAGCCATCTATCGCGGGGCGTATCCGCAAGATTTTATCGCGTGGATTGGCCCGCACGCCCCCAAAATCGGCGCGGACGATATGTCAATCATCCACCAGCCCATCGACTTCCTGGGCGTCAACTATTACATGACCTTCAAAGTCTCCTACGCTGCCCAGGGCGGGCTGCTCAAGCAATCTGCCCAACAGGTGGCGTTGGATGGCTGGAATCATTCCAGCAACGGATTCGGCTTCAACCCGGACGGGCTGGCTGAACTCCTGCTTCATTTCAAAGATACCTGCAACAACCCGGTCCTCTACATTACCGAAAACGGGATTTCGCTGGACGAAACACCCGATGAAAACGGGGTCATCGACGACCCGCTGCGCATTGAATACATCCAGGCACACATCGATGCCATTGCAAAAGCCAGGCAAGCCGGCGTGGACGTGCGCGGCTACTACGTCTGGAGTTTGATGGATAACTTCGAGTGGGCCAGCGGCTACATGCCGCGCTTTGGCCTTATCCACGTCGATATCATGAGTGGCAAACGCACACCCAAACAAAGCGCCTGGTGGTATCGTGAACATATCGCCCGCTGCGCACAAGGAGGGAAAAATGACTGACATGCTTGTGATTGGCAAACGACTTAACCGCCGGCGCACCATCCTGGGGCTGTCGCTGCGCGAACTGGCCGACAAAACCGACCTGACGGCTTCTTTTCTCAGCCAACTGGAACGCGGCGTTACCAACGCATCCCTGAATTCCCTGCAAAAAATTTCAGACGCGCTCAACGTCCCGATGATGTATTTTCTGTCTGAAGCCCCGTCCGAATCGCCCATCGTGCGCGCCGACAACCGGCCCGTGATGGACCTCGACGACGAGCGCGTTTCCTACGAACTTCTGACTCCCGACCTGACCGGCAAATTTGAAGCCATCCTCGGACACATCAAAAACAACACCGAAAACATCGCCCGCCGCTTGAATGTCGAAACCGAAGAGATGATTTTTATCCTGGAAGGCTCGCTCATCGTCGGCCTGACCGACGGACAGTACACCCTGGAACCCGGCGACTCCATCTACTTCAGCGGCAATCAACTGCTCGAAATCCGCTGTGCCTGCGAATGTGACACGCGCTGGATTTCGGTCATCACCCCACCGGTTTTGTAACGGTATCAGGTGTCAGGAGAAAAAATGAACCATCGCCAGCGTTTCTCAGCCACCATGCGTTACCAGTCGCGCGACCGCATCCCGATGTTCGATTTCGGCTATTGGGATGAGACCATCAACGCCTGGCACGCACAGGGCCTGCCTGCCGAAGTCAAAAAAGAAAACATCTTCAAATACTTCGGGCTGGATTTCAACCTGAGTATCCCCAGTAAAGATTTTCCAGGCGTGACCTTCGCCACTGGCACCGAAATGGGCTTGGTTCCGCGCTTTGAAGAAATCATCATCGAAGACCGTGAAGATGAACAAATCATTCAACAAAGCGATGGCGTGCGCGTGCTGCGCAAAAAACACCATGACACCATCCCGCTGCATATCGGCCACTTGCTCGAAGACCGCGACAGTTGGCAAAAACACTACAAGCCGCGTCTCGACCCCGCGCATCCCGAACGCATGCCCGTTGATTTGGCCGAGTGCGTCGCCGCCTGGCAAGACCCGCAACATGGCGAGTTGATTATCCCCTGGGTGGGCGGATTGTATGGCTGGCTGCGTGACTGGATGGGCGTCGAAAAACTGTCCTACGTCATGTACGATGACCGTCCCTGGTTTGAGGAAATGGTCGCCACCGTTGCCGATTGCATCTACGGCACACTCGAACGCTTATTAAGTGTCGGGGCGCGAGTCGACGCCTGCGCCTTTTGGGAAGACATGTGCTACAACGCCGGGCCGCTGATAAGTCCGCGCGTTTTCAAACAGGTGCTCGTCCCGCACTACCGCCGCATCACCGACCTGCTGCACCGTCATGGCGTCGATATCGTCTGGGTCGATTGCGACGGAAAAATCGACCTGCTCATCCCACTGTGGATGGAGGCCGGAATCAACTGCATGTTCCCGCTCGAAATTGGCACCTGGAACGCCGACCCGCTCGCCTACCGCCAGACCTACGGGCGCGACCTGTTGCTGATGGGCGGCTTCGACAAGCGCATCCTGGCCGGGACACCGGACGACATCCTGCGCGAAATCGACCGTCTCGCCCCGCTGGTCGAAGAGGGCGGCTACATCCCCTTCTGCGACCACCTCGTCCCGCCTGGCGTGTCGCTGGCAAACTACATCTATTACCTGGAATGTGCCCGCGAAATCTGGTGCAATGACGTCAACCTGAATCCAATGGGCGCGGTGCAAGCCAAACCTTAACGTGAATTGAAACCCTGATGACCGAACTGGAATTCTTCCTGCAACAACTTATCCAAGGCATTAGTCTGTTATTCGACCAGGCTGTGGTGTTACTGACCCCGGTCATTGGAGAGTTCGACAGCATCCTGGTTGGACGATTAGTGCTGGTCGTTATCCTGAGCGGTATCATCGGTTTGGAACGCTCGAAGCACGAACGTGCCAGTGGATTTCGGCCACATATCCTCGTAGGTGTGGGCGCTTGCCTGATGGCGATGGCCGGGGCTTACGCAACCTTTCCGGATGCAACGGCCCGCGATCCCATGCGTGTGGCCAGCTATGTTATTTCAGGAATTGGTTTTCTCGGCGCAGGCGCAATCATTCGTCACGGCCCAATGGTGCGTGGTCTGACCACTGCCGCCAGCATTTGGGGTACGGCAGGGGTTGGGGTTGCCACCGGCGTCGGCATGGGCGGGCTGGCGATTGTCACCACCTTGTTGATTTGGTTCACCCTGGTCGCCCTGGAATGGGTCGAACCCAGGCTCGAAAGCGGCGACTTGACCAATTACATGGACATCCACCTGAAAGATGGGAGTCACTCTGTAGGCAAAGCATTGACAGCCCTGGAACGTTTGGGCATCCTGATTCAACGCGCCGATATCGTGCCAGCCGCCAACAAAACCTCCATCTTGCGGGTCGAACTTGACCGTCCCCTGAACGAAGAAAAAACTGCGCGCATTATTGAACAACTCCTGATGGTCAAAGCCATCACCCGTGTAGATGTTTCCGCAGTCGAAGAAGAACTCGACTCGGACAATCATCAAGACAGCAAAGACCGAAAAAACAAAAAATCCCAGGACGACCACTTAAATTTGGACGATGACAACCTGCTAAGCGACTTAAATGAATTGGAAGACCTGGATATGGCCGAATCCCCAAAAGAGGCTGCGAACACAAAGAAAACGGCTGAACAATCCAAATCAAGAAAAAAGTGAAATAATGGTTGACGCTACCAAATATAGACAAGAATCACAGGAAGCGAGGCAATTCACATGGCAAATTTAATCGTCCTGCCCGAATGGCTAATCACCTCCCCTCTCCAGTCCCCGCGCAAGGGCTGGGGGATTCGCGTCGAGGGCGAGC
>JAWOIR010000291.1:0-3002 GCA_046484545.1 Anaerolineales bacterium | reverse complement strand
CAGTGATATCCCGCCCTTCGACGAACAGGAATTTAAGCTGGCCTGCCTCATTCCGAATGGGTTTGATGGAAAGTTCTATAATCTTTTCGGTTTTCCTGTCCAGCCGGATTTTTAGTTCGTTCCGATTGCTTATGCCGGCGACTGCCTGGGACACAACCCGTTTGAGCATTTGCCGGTTTTGTCTTTTCAAGACAGGCCAGGGAATCAACCACAACGGGATATCGGTAAAATCGGCTTGAGTCAGGCCGGTGAATTCTAGCGCAGCCTGGTTGGCGCGAATAATCCTGCCGGATTCGTCTAAAATCCCCATGAATTGATGGGCCGCATCAAAACATTCTTCGAACCAGAGATTATCTTGCTGAATCATAGCCAATAGATATGCCTTTATGCTAATTATAGCCTTTTTGTGCGTTTTATCCTGCAAAGGATTCTGGGATTTCTGATATTTGCTGTAAAGAAGGCCGTATTTTGGGGTGTGAGCGCGCGTACGCACGCTCACACCCCAAAATACGGGAACCTATAACGGGAATTCTCAAAGAGACGAAACCTGGTTGTTTGCGAATCTTCGTGATGAGCTTCCAAATTACGGCACCCTTCACGGCAGGTATGAGAGGGGCTGAAGTTCTCATAACGGGGGGAATCCCTATGGGGAAGCAGGGAAGTTCCGGATTGTCCCCAGTTTAAAAGCGAGTATATTGGATTTTACCCGGCGCGAATTTTGATGCCAAGTTTTCCCGACAATATTACTACACAACCCGGAGGTGTGAAATGACATTCACAGGATTTTTATTGATGCTCGTAATTGCCGCGATAGCGGGTGCAATTGGCCAGGCCCTGGCCGGTTATTCTTTGGGAGGTTGTATTACTTCGATCGTGGTAGGTTTTTTAGGTGCTTTCATCGGAGCGTGGATTTCCTCGCAGTTCAACCTTCCAGATTTTCTCATGGTTTCCATTGAAGGCAGGGATTTTCCTTTGTTCTGGGCCATTGTTGGTTCTGCCTTATTTTCGGCAATCATGGGTGGGATTTCAAGACAACGGAGGTTAATATGACAACCAATAACATTGATATTGGCCCTGAAGACCGCCGCGAAAAAGTGGTTCTTCAGCAGAAAGGCGGTTTTGAACGTAAAGAACACATCGTGGAGGACAAGGGATTCGAACGACAATTGATGACCGTCCGTTTTACTCGTTTCATTTACCTGGCCTTCGGTGCCCTGGAAAGTTTAATTGGGCTGAGAATCATCCTTAAATTGCTCGCAGCCAACCCGTCTAATCCATTCGCAGCCTTTATTTACCAGTTGACCGATTTGTTCCTGAAACCTTTTGCAGGTCTGGTCAGCAACCCCGCCATCGGCGGCATGGTGCTGGAACTTACATCGATGATTGGCATGCTGGTCTATGGGCTGATGGGTTTGGGCGTCATACAACTCGTGAACCTGGTGTTTTTTCAAACCCGGGCTCGCACCATCTCTACTTACGATAAAAAGCCTTAATAGGTAGATGGCGAATATTTTGCAAGGAGCCCGATTTTTGGTGTGTGTAGCGGGCCGCAAACGCGCGCCCGCTACACACACCAAAAATCGGAAATTCTTCCAACTACTGATAATTACAAAAGGAGAAAACACAATGTTAAAGGAAATTCAAAAAAACCAGTATCACAACAATAATGTTTCAGGTGTTGCAGCCGGGCTGTTTATCGGTGGCCTGATTGGGGCTGTGACGATGTTGTTCCTGGCGCCGCAATCTGGGAAAAGAACCAGGGCGCAAGTCCAACAAAAAAGTCTTGAACTGCGTGACCAGGCAGTTGAACTGGTGGAAGATACTATCTTGCAGGCCAAAATGGAAGGCAAAAAACTCACCAGAACTGCTCAGTACAAGGCCAAGAAAATAATGCATCAAGGCCAGGAGCTGGTGGCTGACAAATTAGCGCATGTGTCCGAAGCCGTAGAAACCAGTAAGAAATCAATCTTGGGTTCTTAAGGCTGATTATGGCGGACGTTGACATTGTCAGAATCAAAAAACTGCGTCCCCATTTCTCGCCGAAACGTGGTCTGGCAATAGACCACGTTTCGGCAGCAAATAAGTTGTGCTGATTTTTACATCACTAAAGAAAGGAGATTATCATGAGAGTCACAAGAAACCTCGGCTTCCTGTTACTAAGCATCTGGCTAATTCTCACTGGCCTGATGGCATTTGTTCCGAGCATCGCCGGTTTGGGCATAATCCTGTCACTCCTTGCCATATTTGCCGGCATCTTTATTCTGTTAGGCCGCTAGTTCAAACGCCGCCAGGCAACTCAGCCTGGCGGCGTTTTTTTAGACAATACAAAAAGAACTCTAAAGAGCAGTAAAGATTTTCCGTAGTGCCCCGTTGTTACCGTCGTGGTTAAAGGTTTTCTTTTCCGGCTTATCCGGGTTAGGGATTCCCGGCACGGCTCCTCAACCAGAAGCCAAAGACCAGGGCCAGCGCGAACAAAATGCCGGGGATTATAAACTTCGAGAATGCTTCCATGCTCATTTTCTCGCAAGCTGCAACAAAACCCGCGCCACAAGCAAATGCCAGAGCATCCAGACCAACCCGGCGGCGGCCAGGAGTAAGTAGACTGGGGCAATAGGCGTCAGGGGAAAGACCAGGCAGTAGGCCAGGTCGCAGCCACTGGCCAGCAGGCCGAGAATGGCTGTGGCTCGGTGGGAGGGCAGCAGCACAAGCGAAAACAGCAGTCCAGCCAGGGCAACCAGCAGCAAGCTGACCAGCGCACCCGTGCCGGGGGTGGCCGCCAGCGGGTCGCTGCCTGCCAGGACGGCTTGACCGGCGGACAGCAGGTCGGCTCTTTGCGCGGTGGATGTCGCTGCGGCGTGGCGTTGGCTGAACGAGAACATGGTCAGTGATATGTTCGAAGCAAGGTTGAGGGTCACGCCCACCCATCCGCTGACGAGGGCGAGGGCTGTCGCGCTTGGGTTCACCTGCCAGAGCGCTGCGCCCAATGCCAGGAAAACTACTCC
>JAWOIR010000139.1:0-3085 GCA_046484545.1 Anaerolineales bacterium | reverse complement strand
GTCACGGTCAAGAGCAGGAATCCCATCGCGTAAGGATAAACCAGGTTGGGTTGGGTCTGGTAAAGGAATCCGGCCAACAGCGGGGCCAGGAACATGGTCGAGTTGAGAATCGTATCGGCCACACCGTAGGCCAGCCCCATTTGGGATTTGTGAATCAACGGGCGAATTTGGGCGATTGCCAGCGCGCGGGCCGCTCGAAATCCGCCGAAGAGAAAATAGGCTAATCCGTAAAAGGCCATGCCGGTTCCCTGCCAGATGAACAGGGCAAACAGGAAGACAGAAGCCTGGCTGAGAATATACCCGGTTCGGGCTTTGAGTTGGCCGAATGTCAGGCTGAGGGCCACATTGCCCACGCCGCCCAGGGTTCCCAGTATCCCAATCTGGCTGATGGTTAATCCGCGCTCGTTTTGCAGGAAGTTGGGCGTCAGCGGATGGGCCAGGAAGGTGGCAAAAGTAACTGCAAAGGCCAGGGCCAGGAATCCAAAATAGCGCTGGTTGCTCAATAGGCCGGGCGGAGGCGAATCGGTTTCAGCCACGTCACGCGGCTGAGGCTTGATTTGGAGAATGAAGATAGTCGAAATGGCATAAATCACCGCCGAAACCGCATAAATGCTGCGGATACCGTAAGTTTCACCAATCCAGCCGCCAATCGTCGGCCCGATGACCATGCCCAGGTTAAAGGACGCCGAGATAACCGTCAGGGTGCGCGCCACGCTCCACTTTCCACTGGCGGCGGTGGCATAGCTGTTGAGGGGTGAGAGAACAAAAGCAGTAAAAGCATACAGCAATAATCCCGCAACGAAGGGCCACAAGCTGTTTGCCACAGCCATGACGACAGCCGAAACAATCCCAAGGCACCATGCGAATATCAGCAGGGGGCGGCGTCCAATCCGGTCGGCGAGATAGCCTGCCGGGATATGGGCCACCGTCATGGCAATTCCGGCCATGCCGAGGATGCCGCCAATCGTCAACGGGTCGGCGCCGAGTTGTTGCAGGTAGAGCGGCTGGAAGTAGAAGTACATGCTTTCGCCGATACCCCAGGTGAACAAAGCGGCGGCGAGCCAGAGCAGGGAAGGGTTCATGGAATGTAGAGAGTAGAGAGTGGAGAATAGTGGATGGAGAATAGAGAATAGAGAATGCGGAAAGGCAACCTTATTCAGGCAGGCTTTGGATGAATTTGGCGGCGGCGGCGAAGACTTGTTCGCGTTGGGCATCGCGTGGCAGAACGTGGCCGGAGCCGCTGATGACCAGTTTTTCTTTTCGGGTTGCGCCGATGTGGGTGTAGATATATTCCATGCTTGCGAGGCTACCGAGCGGCAGGTACTTGTCGTCCTGCGAATAGATGAGCATGGTAGGCACAGTCACGTTTGGCAGGCTTTCGCGCAGCAGGCTGAGAAGTTTTTTCAGTTCGCCAATCGAGCGTAGCGGATTCTGCGGGTAAGCGACATGCTCATCCCAGGCTTCCTTATCCACCCAGCCGGTTCTGGGCGGGTCTTTCGACTTGGGCATATACGGGATAAATTTGCTGATAATTTCAGTATAATTCAGCCGCCAGTCAGGGGGCAGGCCGTAGGGCGTCGCCATCGCCAGCACCCCGGCAACATCCAATCGGGTGGCATTAATAAGCGAAAGCACCCCGCCCATCGACAATCCGACCAACACAATTTGCTCACAATGTCCGCGCAGCAGGTGATAACCGTCCTCGACCGAGGCCAGCCAATCTTCATATCTTGAGCGAATCATATCTTCGGGACTGGTGGCATGCCCGGCCAGGCGTACGCCCAGGCAGGTGAAGCCATGCTTCTGGTTCAAGTATTCGCCCATCCAGCGCATTTCCTTGGGCGTGCCGGTGAATCCGTGCGTGAGCAAGATGCCGGTGGATTTCACACCGGGGAAAAAGAAAGGTTCGGCGGTTGGCAGGGTTCGTTTCACGAGTCCCTTTCCAATAATTGCAGAGCCGAAAAATGCCCGTCCGTTTCTTTTTTGTCGCGCCAGAGCGTCAGGTAGATTTTTTCCAGCGTATCGGTTGTTTCGGCGATAAACTTGTCCATCTCGGCCTGGTTGAGGTACTGGTACTCGCGAGTATAACTGGCCTGGATTTTCTCATCCGTGCGCTGGTAGAACGCTTTGATGTATTGCAGTTGCTGATTGAGGGCCGCCAGGGGCAGGAAGTCAAGGTCGAAATCAAGCGGTAAGGCTTGCAGGAAAACCCGCCAGAACAACGAATCGGGATAATCGCGGACGTGGATGAAGTCCAGCCCATACCAGTCCTGCTTGACCGTCCAGATAAATTTAGGGTCAGCGGCGAATTCTGCGGCATAGCGTTCGCTGGTCGGCACGCCGACCTTGCCTGACCAAAGGTTGTCCGTCACCAGGTGGAAGAAATAGCCCAGGCGAAAGGAAAAGCGCGTCCTATCCCCTGGCGGACACTCGGCCAGGTATTGGCGATAGAAATTCAGGTCGGCAATCTCTTTATGCACGCTGTCCGAAATCTTGAAGTGCGTCACCTGGGGCGGCGGGTCGAATTTCTCCCAGTTCTCGTCGGGGACGCCCGAATCGGGGGCGACGTTGCCAATCGCAAACTGGGCCTCGTCCAGGTCGGGGATGCGTTCGAGCAGGTTTTCAGCCAGGCGCAGATGCGCAATCCAGGTTGCCATTTTTATGCCTCCATCCAGGGCGGGGATTTTTCAGCCACCCGCGCAAAAACCGGGCAGTCTTCACTGTGCGCGCCGGGCAGGTAGCCGCTGCTCATCAGGAATTCGTTGACAATTTCGCCGCCGGTGAACAGGAAGGTTTGCTTGAACAACTTCGTCCAGGCCTCGCGGCTGCGCGGGTGATGGGCGTCCAGCCAGCCCTTGAACGAGCCGAATTCGGCGGATAAGGCCCGAATCCGTTTCGCGTTTTCTATCGCCGCGTTGACCTTTAACCGGTTGCGGATGATTCCCGCATCCCCCAGAAGTCGGGCGCGGTCAGACTCCCCGTAGCCTGCCACCGTTTCGAGGTCGAATCCACTGTAGGCGCGCCGGAAGTTTTCGGCCTTCTTGAGAATCGTCAGCCACGAAAGCCCGGCCTGGTTGATTTCGAG
>JAWOIR010000066.1:0-6116 GCA_046484545.1 Anaerolineales bacterium | reverse complement strand
GAGCGCGAGTTGGGGAAAAACGAAAAATACATTGTTGATACCACCCACCTGGTCGCCTTCGACGCCAACATGAACGTCATCCCGCGCACGGCGGGCGGCATCAAGGCCACCCTGCTGAGCGGCGAGGGGCTGGTCATCGAAATGACCGGGCCGGGCAAGGTTTACATTCAGACCCGCTCTCCAAAATCGCTAATTGACTGGATTATTCCACAACTGCCGAAGCCGTCATCCAACAATGGATAGATTTTCTGAGTTTTATCGTAAAGAAGGCCGCATTTTGAAGTGTGAGCGCGCGCTTACACTTCAAAATGCGAGGGCTTATCACAGGAATTCTCAAAGGATCATTGGATAAAAAACAAATCGCCGCACAAAAAAGTGCGGCGTCAAATTTGTGCCCCGAGTAGGAATCGAACCTACATCTAAGCCTTAGGAGTGCTTTGTTCTGTCCATTGAACTATCAGGGCGCGCCCGGAATTATAGCATCGTTGGGATACGGTTACAAGTGCGCAAGGAATTGGAAAAATTGGTATACTGGACAACTCTGGTGAGATTTATCCTTAGCAAGATGATAAAATTTGGTTCTCTGATATTTGCTGTAAAGAAGGCCGCATTTTGGGATATGAGTGTGCTTAAGCACACTCATATCCCAAAATGCGGGGACGTATAAAGTGAACACTCAAAGAGCCTAAAATTTTGCCAGGTTGCGCTGTAATTTTTGCTGTATACTGGAAGAAATTCCCCTTTTATCTCCTGAGCCGGACTTCTTTGTTATGACACCTAAAAAAATTGGCCGCTATGAAATAAAATCTGAACTGGGACGCGGCGGCATGGCCACCGTCTATAAAGCCCACGACCCGCTCTTTGAAAGAGAAGTCGCCGTCAAGGTTTTGCCGCGTGAAATGCTGCACGACCCGCAATTCCGGGTGCGTTTTGAGCGCGAAGCCAAGACCGTCGCATCGCTGGAACATCAGGCCATCGTGCCGGTTTACGATGTCGGCGAAGAAGACGGTCAGCCTTATTTTGTCATGCGCTACATGACCGGCGGTTCGCTATCCGAGCGCATTTCTGCTGGCTCGCTTTCAATTGCACAGACAGCCCAAATCATGAATCGCCTGGCCAACGCGCTTGACGAAGCCCACAGCAAGGGCGTTGTCCATCGCGACCTGAAGCCGGGCAACATCATGTTCGACCACAGCGACGAACCTTACGTATCTGACTTTGGCATTGCCAAAATTGCCGAAGGGAAAGGGGTAGCCACCATCACCGGCGGCGGGATTATCGGCACCCCCGCCTACATGAGTCCTGAACAAGCCCAGGGGAATAAGTTGGATGGGCGCAGCGACATCTACGCCCTCGGCGTCATCGCCTTCGAGATGCTAACTGGCCGCCAACCCTACGAAGCCGATACGCCTATGGCAGTCGTCGTCAAGCACATCACCGACCCCATCCCCCACATTCTGGACGTCAACCCCAACCTGCCCGCCGACCTTGAAAACGTCATCGAATCGGCAATGGCAAAAAACCCCGACGACCGCTACGCCACCTCCAGGGAATTCGCCGAAGCGCTGACAGCTGTCTCGCGCGGCGAAACGCCCACCCTTTCGTTGCAGCCCTCCCAGGCCCGTCCGCCCGTGCGGGCTGAAAAAACCCGCCTGTCTGTGCCTGAAGCCGAGGCCACCCGCGTGGCGGTTCAAGCCGAGCTATCCAGGCCGCGTATTCCTGGCTGGCTGCTGGTCGGGGGCGTCGTCGGCCTGCTTGTGTGCGTGCTGGTCGCAGGTGGACTTTTCCTGGCTTCTAGTGGAATTCTTGCCGCGCCGGAACCCACCGCTCCCCTGGCTGAACCCACGCTGGACGAAACTTCGCTCACAACACCGACCGACCTGCCTCCGCTGGAAGAACCGACTGCTACCGAAGAAAGCCTTGTCGAAGCCCCCACACCGACAGAAGAACCGCCCACCCCAACCGCATCCCCCGAACCGACGCCCCAGGGAATTGGCGGCGCCGATTTGCTGGCCTTTGTTGCCAACAACGAAATCTGGTTCATGAACGTGGACGGCTCCGACCTGCGCGAAATGACCAGCGACGGCCGGCCCAAAACCAACCTCGAATGGACGCCGGACGGCAAAACCCTGGTGTATATTTCCGATATGAATATCTTCCTGCTCGATGCCGAAACAGGCCGGCGGGATAGGCTGGTTGGCTTCCCCTTTGCAACTTACCTGGATGCCTTTCGTATCTCGCCGGATGGCACACAGGTCGCCGTTTCGCTCAATCGTGAAATGTATGTGGTTCCCTACGATTTGGAAGTTCTCGGTCAGGCGCGCGGCAAGCAAAGCTTTATTGATATGAAAGGCTGCCTGAGTTATACCCCGGCAACCCGCGCGGCAGCGGCAGTGCGCGATTTCCGCTGGTCGGAAGATGGCAAAGCCCTGGCCTGGTTGTATGCCGGCGCAGCCGAAGGCGACTCCCGCAGACTCGACATGGTTAGCGTCGTTGACATCAGCACCTGCCGCCCTGAGACACTGCAACGCATCAATGATTTCCCGCTCCCCTTTTACGACCCCAGGGGTTATGGCAGCACCCCCGTCATCCCTGATTACGATTGGGACGGCGAGTTCTTTTTCATCTTCACCACCTTCGTCCGCAACGAGGGCTGGGGACACCTGCACGCCTACAACATGGAACTGCGCAGGGGCAGCCTGATTGACCCCATCGAAGAACAATGCTGTTACCACAGCCCACGCTGGAGCCCGGATGGCAACTACGTCTTCTTCGCCTTCCAGGATGTCCGGGACGGGTTTAATGTCCAAACCCAAATTTATTACATCCCCTACGCCTCAATCGGCAGTGACGCAACGTATGAACCCCTGCCCTTGCCCGAAAATTTTTTCCGCAACAATCGCGAAGTGCCGCACGCCGCCCTGCGCCCTGTTCTGCAACCCTGATGCCCATGCGCTCAAGACGCGCCCTGCTCTACATGCCCGGTGACGACTGGAAGAAAATCACCAAAGCCCTGACCCTGGGCGTGGATTGCATTTGCATGGACATGGAAGACGGTACCGCCGCCAACCGCAAAGCCCAGGCGCGCGAAACGATTGCCCGCGCCCTGCGCGAACAGGACTTCGGCACAAGCGAGAAACTGGCGCGCATCAACGGCGTTGGCAGCGGGCTGGAAGCCGACGACCTGGCCGCCGTCCTGCCCCATCGCCCGGATGGAATTGTGCTGCCCAAAGCCGAGACTCCTGAACAAGTGGCCTGGGTGAGCGAAAAAATCGAGGCCGCCGAGTTGACGCACGGTTGGCCGGTCAATTCAATTCGCATGATTCTGGTGGTCGAGAGCGCAAAGGGGATACTCAATCTCAAAGAATTGGCAGCCCATCCACGCCTGGATGGGCTGATTTTCGGTGCGGAGGACTTTTGCGCCAGCGTTGGCGCAACACGAACACCCGAAGCGTTGGAGGTGCTGTATGCCCGCTCGGCGCTGGTGATGGCTGCCGCCGCATTCGGCTTGCAAGCCATTGACCTGGTAACGGTTGACTTCCGCGACCCAGAACTGGCCCATCGCGAGGCTCTTTTCGGCGCACAATTGGGTTACATTGGTAAGCAAATCATCCACCCAGCCCAGGTCGAGCCGGTGCAATCGGCCTTCACCCCCGATGAAGCAGCGATTGCCTATGCAGAAAAAGTAGTCGCCACTTTTGAAGAGAATCAATCCAAAGGCGCAGGCGCGTATGAGCTGGGCGGCAAGATGATAGACTTGCCCCTGCTCAAAACCGCCCAAAACACACTCGAACGAGCGCGCGCTGCCGGAAAAATGTTTAAGAAAATTGCCGCAGAATAAGGCACGACGAAGGCGCAGTCTTTTGATTGGGAACAAGTAGTAGCACCATTCAAACTCGCCAGAGGTTCATTGAGAATTCATCTGATAAGTCTCCGCATTTTGGGGTGTGAGCGTGCTTACGCACGCTCACACCCCAAAATGCGGCCTTCTTTACGACAAATATCGCCAAGCAGATAAAAAGGCAAAACAAGTCGCAATAGAATCGTCGTCGAGAAAAGTGAGGAGAAACTATGTCAGAAAACCAAATCCCTGTACAGATGAGCGCTGTTGTTTTGGAAGCGTACAAAGGCGCTGGAGCGTTGCGCGTGGTCGAACGACCTGTTCCAAAGCCCGGCCCAAACCAAGTCCTAATCAAGATTGCCGCTTCCCCCATCAACCCGTCAGACCTGGCTTTCCTCGAAGGAAGGTATGGATTCGACAAGCCCGTGCCTGTTGTGCCCGGTATTGAAGGTGCGGGCACGGTTGTCGCGACCGGCGGCGGGCTGATGGGACGTTTCCTGCTCGGAAAGCGCGTGGCTTGCGTGGCCTCCGCACAGGGTGACGGGGTCTGGGCAGAATACATGGTAACGACCGCCAATTATGCCTTTCCGTTGGACGATTCCGTCGAATTGGAACAAGGCGCAATGTCACTCGCCAATCCATTGACCGCGCTGGCTTTTATGGAAATCGCCCAGAAAGGCGGCCACAAAACCATCGTCAATACTGCCGCCGCCAGCGCGCTGGGACAAATGATTCAACGCATAGCAAAAAGCGAAGGAATTTTGGTCATCAACGTCGTGCGCCGGCAGGAGCAGGTTGAATTGCTCAAACAACAGGGGGCGACAATTGTTCTGAACAGCAATGAAATAGACTTCGACAAACAACTCAAGGAAGCCTGCCACCAGCACCAGGTCCGCCTGGCTTTTGACGCAATCGCCGGAAAAATGACCATGCAACTCCTCGACGCCCTGCCAAACAACAGCAGGGTGACGGTTTACGGCGGCCTTTCGATGCAGCCAACCGAAGTATGGGCTACGCACTTTATCTTTCAAGGCAAATCAATGGACGGCTTCTGGCTGACCCCCTGGATGGCCAAAAAGAATTTCCTGCAAAGCCTGCTCTTCTGGAAAAAGTCGCAAAAGCTGATGAACAGCGAGCTAAAAACCCACATCCGCGCTCGCTATCCTTTGCAGGATGCTCAAAAAGCGGTGCTGGACTACCAAAAACAGATGACAGGCGGCAAAGTGCTCATCACGCCGCAGTAGCGTTACTCAGACACGCCAGCCTTGCGCACAACGGACAACTTTCCCCAAACCTGCTCCAGCAATAAACCACTTCTCCAGAACGCCACCGCCGCCATGCCATGCGCAAAAATTGCGAAGGTTGGCGGCGTTTCGTGGGTGTAGTACGTCCAGCACTCGCGTGTCGTTCCCCATAGTTCGAGGAAATATCCGAGCGCGGAACCGGCTGCAAAAACAAGCAGCGTCGTCCGCTGGGAGGGCGGCGTCAGGATAAGCAGCGCCGATAAAACCAGCGCGGCCCAGGTGTAGGGCTTGTCAAAGGTCGGGGCGGTGAAAAATAGCATCATGATGAAAAAAGCCCCCAGCACAGGCCAGTAAGCGGCCCGGAAGATGGAATCGCTCCATTTGGCGGTAGCCCAGTTCAGGCTGCGCGTGATTCGGTCGATGCTCAGGCTGGCAATCGGCCAGGCGGGGATTATCCACAGAGGCGGGCGTTCGGCGGTGTAATACGTCCACAATTCGGTCTGCGTGCCCCAACTCTCAATCACCAATCCGCCGCACAGGCCGACGAAAATTATCAGCCCGTCGGCACGCAGGTTGGCACGCGCCATGATAGTGACCGACATGAAAGCGAAGATGCCCAAGAGCAGCCAGTCCACCAGGCGATACCAGGGGTAGCCGGCTTGGTGGTAAAGCCGGATGTAGCCCCAGTATTCCTCGGCCAGCGGCCACCAGATGTACACGATGAGAAAACAAGTCAGCAGGAAGCCGCTTAACAGGGCGGTGCTGTGACGATTGAATTTGAGCGCAGCGCGCAGGGGTTTGAGTGTGGCGTTTTCCATTCCGGCAAATGATACCATCCCGCGCCGCAAATTATGCTACACTACGCCCATGAGCGAACAAAAATCCCCCCAACACAAAGTCCTGATTCTATCCAAATTTGCGGATACCTACCGCGACCTGCTGACCCAGGCCAACCTGCCAGGGCTGGACATTCTGACCCCCGACTCGTCCCCACTTAACTGCGATATCGTCTTCGGCGAGCCGACTCTCAT
>JAWOIR010000411.1:0-4795 GCA_046484545.1 Anaerolineales bacterium | reverse complement strand
CTCGGCTACACCAACCCGGCCTGGAGTTTAATTAATCGTTTTCCCCCGGAAGATATTCAAAAAGCCATAAAGCAGTTGGAGCGGGTTGGCATTTCCG
This sequence comes from Anaerolineales bacterium, assembly GCA_046484545.1. Lineage (GTDB taxonomy): Bacteria > Chloroflexota > Anaerolineae > Anaerolineales > Villigracilaceae > UBA8950. The sequence continues at coordinate 4,698 of JAWOIR010000411.1, read as the reverse complement.
AAAAGGCCAACCAGCGCGCCGACGAATTGAGCGGCGGCCAGCAGCAGCGCGTTGGCATTGCCCGCGCCCTGATGCAGGACCCCCAACTGATTCTCGCGGATGAGCCGGTTGCCAGTCTCGACCCGGTGTTGGCCCATAGCATTATGACCCATCTTGAAGACATCAACAAACAAGACGGCGTGACGGTGCTTTGCAGCCTGCACTTCCTCGACCTGGTGCACCGCTATGCAGACCGGGTCGTGGCCCTGAATGATGGTTTTTTGGTCTTCGAGGGGTTGCCAAAAGACATCGACGATAAAAAATTCAAAGAAATCTATGGCCGCGATGCCGAGCGGGTAGGGTAGGGCAATATGACAAACCAGAAAAAACAGGATAAACCCTCGATTTGGAAATCTTTACGCGTTGGCTTGTTTGCATTTTTGGGCATGATTATCTTTGCCTATAGTTTTCAAGTCACCAAGGTCGACCTGGAAAATTTCCGCAGTGAAAGCCGTGAAGAGAGCCGCGTGCGCGTCTTACGCGCCCTGGCCCGCCCCAACATCTTCCAATATGACCAGATTGTCGAAGCGGTTAATGCCCCGGTCTATGTGACCTGCCCGGAAGGTTTTGAAGCCCCCGAAACGCCCGGGCTTGGCACTTCCGACCCATATCTTGTTTTGACGCCGGGTTGCGCCAATCCCGGTGAAACCGTCCGGGTGGAGGGCTTTAATTTTGCGCCCGATACCGTTGGTCCCGTTCGCTTTGTACCGGGCAGCGACCCTGCAAATCCGGTCACGCTGGGACGTGAGAGCGCCAGGACAGATGTTACCGGCTATTTTTCGCTCGATTTGGTCTTACCCAATCGCCCCAGCGAAGATGTCCAGTTTATCCGCGCGACACTCAGCCGCAATGTCGGCTCTCCTTACTTTACCCGCACTGCTTATGAGACCTGGAACAAAATCATTGAAACCGTCTTTATGGCCATGCTGGCAACAGTCCTGGGGACACTTTTTGCCGTTCCGCTTAGTTTCATTGCCGCTCGTAACCTGATGAAGTCGGTCAAGAATTCGCTGGCCAGCATTTCCCTGTCTATTTTGGGCTGGCCGCTCGGCTTTGTGGTTGGTTTGGTGGTTTTCCGTTGGGTTGCCAGTATTAGCGCGCAGGTCAGCACCAATCTGATAATTAACCTGCTCAGCGTGATTGCCATTCCATTTCTGATTCGATATAGTTTGCGTTGGGTTGTCCCGCGGGAAGAACTGACTATCCCGAGTCGCTCCACCCGCTTGCTGCGCACAGGTGGATTGCTTCTTATTTTTATGGTTGCTTTCTTTGGCCTGTTCCAACTCGGCAACCTTTCGATGATTTTTGGCTCAACCTTGCGCAACGTGCTGGGGCCATTTGGCTTTTTGGGATATTTCCTCTTCCAATTGGGTGACATCATTATCATTAGTGCAGCCGGGATTGGCGCGCTTGCCGCTGGCGCGACCCTGGGCAGCATGCTTGGGCGCATCGGCCAAACGGCTACCGAAAAAATGCCCCTGGGTCCGCTCAAAACACTCAACATCATTCTGGCGGGCTTGGCTGGTGCGACCATCTTCATTTTGCTGGGCCAAGTCGTGGAGTGGTTTTACCAGCCTGGAAACATGATGCGCACCTTCTGGGCGCCGGGCGCGTTTGGCGCGGCGGCCGGCATCATCCTGGCCATCTTTACCCACGCAAAGAAAGCACTCCCGTTCGGTATGGTGATTTACACTATCACGCGCACCTTTCTGAATGCCTTACGCTCTGTTGAAGCCCTGGTGATGGCGATTGTGTTCGTGATTGCCGTGGGTATTGGTCCTTTCGCCGGTATGATGGCGCTGGCCCTGCACACCATCGTCAGCCTGGCAAAACTGTATTCTGAACAGGTTGAAAGCATTTCTCCGGGGCCGCTGGAGGCCATTGAAGCCACCGGCGCCAATCGTTTGCAGACCATCATCTACGCCGTCATCCCGCAAATTGTTCCGCCTTACATTTCCTACACCATGTATCGCTGGGACATCAACGTGCGTATGTCCACCATTATCGGCTTCGTCGGCGGCGGCGGTATCGGACATTTGCTCATGCAAAACATCAACCTGCTCAACTACCGCGACGCCAGCGTGCAAATGCTCGCCATTGCGGTGGTCGTCTCGCTGATGGACTATATCAGTTCTGAAATGCGCGAGCGGTTTGTCTAACCCAAGCAGGTAGACGCGAACCCAAACGGGCGAAATGCGGTCTTAATGGCTGGTGTTTCGCCCGTTTTTGTCTGTCTGCAACACGCAACTTTTTGCGTCTTTTCGCATCAAAACTTTAGACAAATTACCCAGGAGACCTCGCCTATGCCTTTCTATGAATATCGCTGTAATAAATGTGGCGCAGAATTTGAAAAAATGATGCGCTTCTCCGAATCTGACCAACTCCCGGCCTGTCCGCAGTGCCAGAGTGCGCAAACCCACAAAAAACTCTCGACAGTGGCATCTTTTGCTTCTGGCGACTCAGGCAGTTATGGCGGAAGTTGCAGTCCGCGTGGCGGCTTTACCTGAGCGGGTTAACCAACAGCCGTGTGCTGTTTTCACAAGGAGAGAAAAATGACCGAACTTGGATTTCAAACCAGATTAGACTTGCCCTATGAAGCCGCGATCGAACGGGTTACCGAAGCCCTCAAGGACGAAGGATTCGGCGTACTGACCAGCATCGACGTCAAGGAAACCATGAAAAAGAAACTGGACGTTGATTTTCACAAATACGCCATCCTGGGAGCCTGCAACCCGTCCCTGGCGCATAAAGCCCTCAGCGCCCGCCCCGATGTTGGCCTGTTGCTGCCCTGCAATGTCATCGTCTACGAAGAAGACGGGCAGAGCGTTGTCAGCGTCATCGACCCGCTTGCCATGTTTAGCTTCATCCATGACCCGGCTCTGCAACCCGTCGTTGACGAGGCGCGTCAACGCCTCAGCCGTGTGGCGGAATCGCTGCGAAAATAATTTCCCCGCAAGCGGGTAAAATACTTCCATGACATCCCCGCTTCGCGTCCATTTGCTCGATAAACCCGCCGCTGGCGCCCTGCAAACCTTGCAATCCCGCCTGGATGCCGGCATTGTGCTGACCTTCGGTGCCAATTTGCCGGTCCAGGCGGAAACCCAGATTCTCGTCGCTGGACGCCCGGAGCGCGCCCATCTCGAATCCAGCCCAGCACTGGAGCGCTTAATTATTCCCTTTGCCGGGCTTCCACCCGCCACCCGCGCCCTATTGCTAGACTTTCCCCATATCAAAGTCCATAATCTGCATCACAACGCTGCCCTGACTGCGGAAATGGCCCTCGCGCTCCTGCTCGCGGCGGCCAAATTTATCATTCCCTACGACCGCGCCCTGCGCGCCCATGACTGGACCCCGCGCTACCAGCCCAACCCCTCCATTTTGCTCGAAGGCAAAACCGCCCTGGTGCTTGGATTCGGTGCAATTGGCAAACGCATTGCGCGCGCCTGTTGGGGACTGGGCATGCGCGTCCACGCCATTCGCAGAAATCCCCGTCAGGAAACGCCAGAATTCCCGGTCAGCCTGCATCCGTCTGAAGCGCTGGCAAACCTGCTCCCGCACATCCATGCCCTGCTGATTGCCTTGCCCGCCACGCCCCAGACCGACGGCCTGCTCCGCGCGCGCGAACTCGCACTGCTGCCCGAAGGCAGCCTATTGGTCAATATTGGGCGGGCCGCCATTGTCGAGCAGCAGGCCCTTTTCGAAGCCCTGCACTCCGGCAAACTGGCCGCCGCCGGGCTGGATGTCTGGTACAACTACCCCGTAAGCCCTGAAAGCCGCGCCCACACCCCGTCCGCTGACCTGCCTTTTCACGAATTGGATAATCTGGTCATGAGTCCTCATCGTGGCGGGCACAGCAGCGAAACCGAAAGCCTGCGCATGAGCGCCCTGGCTGACCTGCTCAACGCCGCCGCGCGCGGCCAGCCTGTCCCCAACCCGGTCGATGTCGCCGCCGGATACTGACCGCGTAAGACTTTCATAAGAACCCCGCCGCAGCGCGCAGAAAAGCAGGTAACTTGTATATAATTCGGGGAATTAAAGATTGGAGAAATGATGACTGTCCCTACCCGTATCCTGACACTGACCATTCTGCTCGTCTTGAGCCTCGTTCTGGTTGCCTGCGGAAACGCAGCGACCGAAAATGTGCCGCCGCGCGAAGAACCTGCCCCTGTCTCCGAGCCCGCTTCCCCGACGGACTCCCCTGAGAACAAACCTGCCACCGAAGCTTCTCCTGAACCTGAAGCCGAGCCCGCCGCCCAGGCCGCAGACCCGATATCTGAACCTACCCCTGCCCAGGATGGCGCTGTCAGTTTCCGAAACGATATCTTGCCCATTTTTGAGAACACCTGTGTCCGTTGTCATGGCGGCTTGCGCACTGAGCGCGGCCTCGACCTGAGCACCTACGACGCCCTGATGCGCGGTTCGCGCAACGGCGCAATGCTCATTCCTGGTGATGCCGATAGCAGTGAACTGGCCATCCAGGTCGTCAGCGGCGAAATGCCGCGCCGCGCCCCCAAACTGCCTGAAGAGCATATCCAGTTGATTATCGAGTGGGTCAACCAGGGCGCGCTGGATAACTAAAAAAGCGGCCGCACAGATAAGACAGTCAGGGTGATAAGTCCCCGTAATTTGGGGTGTCAGCGCGCGCAAACGCGCGCGCTG
>JAWOIR010000114.1:0-3842 GCA_046484545.1 Anaerolineales bacterium | reverse complement strand
GCGAAAGCAGGCTGACGGCGGCGGCGATGAGAAGGCTGTCGCGCAACCCGCTCAAGGTGCGCGGGTCGTTCAGGACGCGCGCGAAGGCGGCGGTTGTCCAGTTTTCGGGGAAGGGGGCCGGGAAGAACCAGCTCTGCGAGAAGGCGTACAGGATGAATGCGCCCAGCGGCGCGGCGAGCAGGGTGTAGAGGACGAGGCGGGGAAGACCCCCTCCCAGCCTCCCCCAAAAATCCAAAACCCGGATTTTTAGGGGAGGGGTAACAATATTTTCAAATGGGGGAAGGGGGCCTTGACTCATTTCTCCCCTTTCCGCAAACTCATCCACGCCACAAAGAGCGTGATAACCGTAATCACCAAACTAATCGCCATACCGTCGGCGCGGGCGGATAGGTCGGGGTCGTTGAAGAAGCGCAGGGCGAGTATCGGCAACATGCGCGGGTAGTTGACTCCCAAAAGGGCGGGGACTTCGTAGGCGCTGAAGATGTAGGCAAAGGCCAGCAAGGAACCGGAAAGCAGCACTGGCGCGACCATCGGCAAGGTCACATAGCGGATTCGCTGCCAGCGGCTCGCGCCCAGGTTTTCGGCCACCAATTGGTAGCCCTGCGGTTGGGTTTGCAAGACGGAAATCACCAGCAATGCCAAAAACGGGACTTCCTTGCCGATGTAACTGAGGATGATTCCAATGCCGTATCGGTCGCGCACCAGCACCGGGAACTCGGCGGGCATGGAAATCAGCCCGAGCGAGGCTGCCCAGCGTGCAAGCAATCCGCTTTGCGAAAGCAGCAGCAAAAGCCCAATCGCCCAGACCAGATGTGGGAAGGCCAGGTTGCTGTTCAGGGCCAGGGTATCGAAGCGGCTGCCCGAAAGCCAGAAGGCAAGTACCAGCGCAAGAAAAGCGGAAATCAGTGTTGAAGCCAGGCTGACCCACAGTGAAAAGCCAAGCGAACCCCAGAACTCACGCCCGGCAATACCTTGTCCGCTGAACAGGCGGGTGTAAGCGCGCAGGCTGAGAGCGGATTCATCCAGCCCGGACATCAGCCCCAGGCTTTGGGCAATACCATAGGTAAGACTCGCCCCCAGCAGCAGGACGATAATCGTCAACGCCGGGGCGAGGGCCAGCCAGGGGGAAAAGATGAGGCGGTCGCGCATGGGGGAGGGTGTCAGGTATCAGGTGTCAGGTGCGCGGCGATGGGGTTTTGCCTGACACCTGACACTTACAAACCTGACACCTATTTCTGTACCACAAACTCCAGCCAGCCCTGCTCGACCAAGCCCTGGTATTGTGGGGCGGTGTCGCCAGCCAGGGAACGGGCCAGGTCGGCGGCGGGGGTGGCGGCTTCGCCCAGTTTGGCAGCGGCTTGTTCGAGTTGGGATTTGGCTTCGGAGTCAGTGACGCGGGTCACGTCGATGGCGTAGCCCAGGCCGAATCCGTTTTCGGGCAAAATCTGGGCAGCCTGGAACTCCGGTTCGAGCAACAGGTTGGCAAGCACCAGTGCGGCGGCCTTGTTGGGGGCGTTGACCGGGATGGCGACGTAGTTGAAATCACCAATCATGTACTGGTCAAAGACAAAGGTGCGGGCGGTGGCGGGCATCAGGCCATCGGTAATCCAGCGCCCGGCGCCGCTGATGTCCTGGGTGAAACTGAAATCAATCTCGCCGTTGGCGAAAAGCGTCACCATCTCCGGTTCGTTGGTGGGGTAGGTTTCGCCGTTGCGCCACAGGCAGGGTTCGAGTTCGTTGAGATAGGCCCACAACAGCGGGGAATATTGCTCCCAGGTGGCCTGGTCATAGGTCTTCCAGCGCGATTCACCGCCGCTCAACTCGTAGAGCGCGCCTTTCAGGAAGCGCGTGCCGACGAAACCGCCCGGCCCTGGCGCGACGTAGGTGAAGCGTCCGGGGTTGGCGCAAGCCCACTCCTTGAGTTCGGCATACGAACGCGGCAGGTCTTCGGCGCTCATGCGGGCGGAGTCATACACAAACTGGAACTGCGCCGACGACCAGGGGCTTTCCATGTTGTCGACCGGGGTGCCGAAGTCGAGATTAATGGCGGGGTTCTCCCAATTAACCAGCGCAGCGTTGGGAAGCGCCTGCGCCCAATCGGTATAGAGCATGTCGGCCTGTTTGAGCGTGAAGAAGTTCTCGCCGTTAATCCAGATTAAATCCACCGCGCCGGGGTCGGTGCCAGCCTGTTTTTCGCTCAAGACCTGGTTGACAGCGTCTTCGGTGGCGGCCAGCGGGATGCGGTTGAGGGTAATGTCGTAGCGTTCCTTAAGGGCTGTCCCGTAGAAGTTATCCACGTAGGCGTTGATGCTATCCGCTCCGCCCCAGATGTACCAGTTGACCGTCTGCCCGCGCGCGGCGGCCAGGACGCTGTCCCAGTCGTCGATATTGAACTCGCCGGAGGTGGCGGGGTTTTGCGTGGCAGGTGCACACGCTGCCAGGATAAGCGCAAAAATAACGAACACAAAAATTAAATTTTTCATCATCTCTCCTTCGATTTTTACCGCAGAGCGCGCAGGGAGCGCGGAGAAATATAAAATCTCTGCGCCTCCGCGTTCTCCGCGGTTAAGATTTGGGTTTTGCAAACCGATATTTCAAATACGCCGCCAACTCACCCTTTAGGTTGGTCAGTGTTTCGCGCATGAAAAAGTCGGCCACCTTCAAAATTCCGCTCGAGTAGGTCGGGTAGGGGAAGACCAGTCGGTAAATTTTGTAGAGCGATATTTTCTGGCTCATCGCCAGCGTAAAGAACGAAATCATCTCCGAAGCGCGCGGCCCGACGATGGTCACGCTCAAAATCTGCCCGGTCAGGCGCACGGCGTCCACGATGATGAAACCGTTTTCGATGCCATCCGTGTAGCCGCGGTCGGTGTGGGTTTTGAAATCCACTCGAATGCGCTTGACCACGCCAGGGTGACAATACGCTTTCAGTTGTTGCTCGGTCAGACCAACGGCAGCCACTTCCGGGTCGGAGAAGGTCGCATTGGGGAAGAGCGGCTCGTTTTTGGCAATCGGCAACAGCGGGAAGGCAATCCGCTGAACGACGCGGCGCCCCTGGGCGTTGGCGGAATGGGTGAAGGCGGAAGTGGGAGTCACATCCCCGATGGCGTACACGCCCCGGACGTTCGTCTCGCCAAAAGTGTTGACCAAAACGCCCCGGCGCTGGTCTACCGTGATACCGGCCTTATCCAGTTCCAGGCGTTCGAGATTCCGGACCCGGCCAATCGCGATTAAAACTTTATCGACCTCCCCAACCCGAACTTCCTTCCCGCCCTGGTTCAGGGTCAGCGTTCTGGAGGCTTCGTCAAAGGCTGTGGCAGTTGCGCCGTAATAAGCGCTAATGCCTGCCTTCTCAATCTCCGGGCGCAGGGCTTCAGACGCTTCGGGGATGTGCGTCGCCAGCGGACGGTCATCGAGCGCAAAGAGCGTGACTTGCGTGCCAAGTTTGCGGAAGGCAAAAGCCATTTCAAGGGCGATAATTCCCGCCCCGGCAATAACCAGATGCTTCGGCGCGTCGCGCAGGTCGAACAGGCTCTCGTTGGTCAGCGTCCGTTCGGCGGGCAAGCCGGGAATATCGAGCAAGCGCGGTCGCGCCCCGGTGGCAATGACGATGTTATCGGCGGTCAGGTGGCGCGTTCCGCCATCTTTGAGCGCGACTTCGATTTCCTTCGGCGCGCTGAATTTGGCCCAGCCTTCGATGAAGGTCACGTTTTTCATCTCGCGCACTTCTTCGGTTTCCTTGTCGCGCAGGGCATCGCGCTTGCGGATGACTTCGCGCAGGACTTCATCCGGGTTGTCGCCCGGTTTGAAATTGCGCGCCAGATGAATCAGCGTCTTGGACG
>JAWOIR010000096.1:0-3095 GCA_046484545.1 Anaerolineales bacterium | reverse complement strand
CTCCAGAGGGCCGGCAAAACGGTTGTCATGGCCGCAAAAAATGACATCCCCATAGGGCTTGTCGCCGTGGCCGATACCTTTAAGGGCGTCGAGTTCGAGGCGGCGCTCGGTCAACTTTTTCAGGTAAATATCCGCCTGGGCGCGACGGGCGACGTAGGTGTTGGTGATTCGTCGGCGGCGATTGGCAGCGCGTTCTTTGTCGAGGTCTTCGATGCGAGTCAGGGCTTCGATGCGCTGGCGAACGTCGGCGGCCAGGCCCTCGAAGTGGCGCAGGGTTTCGAGTTGGGCTTGCAGGGTTTTGACATCGACCAGGTTTTCATCGAGCAGGTAGGTGTGGACGAAGGAGCGGATGTCTGTCAGCGGGCTGAAGGCCAGGCCTTTGACGATTTTGGCGGGGAAGGTATCTTTGAGCTGGCCGAGGCGGTTGAGCAGGTGAACGCGGTAATCTTCGAGGCGGGTGAAGACCTGGGCGCGGCTGGCCGGGGAGGGCAGGCTGAAATTTTCGAGGTGACGTTTGAAGGCGCGGGTGTCGAAGAGTTGGCCGGGGGCTTTGAAGAACCAGTCGTCGTTTAATTCGGCATTGTGGACAATGAAGTAGGCGACATCCGGGTTGCGGCCATCTTCGTAAGCGTCGATGACTGCGCCGTGGGTGAAGAATGTGCCGTCAGGGTTCCTGAATTCGAGCGCAACCAGCCCGGTAGCGTCGCCGCGCAGATAGCGCTGACCTTCAGTGCCGAGTTCACCACGCACGTAACTGGCGAGGGTGCGTTTGCCGCCACTGACAGCAGCCTGGTTGAAGCGCACGTCCCGCTGTCCGCCAACGAGGGCAAACTGCACAGCGTCTAGCACGGTAGATTTTCCGGCACCGTTGATACCGATAAAGTAGGTGGTTCCCTGGCAGTTGATGGTGGTGTTTTCGAAGAGGTGCCAGTTGACAAGACGGATGCGGGTGAGGAGTTTCATAATTGGTTCCGTTTCAAGCCCCGTTTACGGGGCGTTGCTGGGTGGCCGGGAGACGTGTGCTGACGCCTTTTATCAGTATTTATCGTCGGGTTGGGTGGGCAAAGTGTCTTTGCGGCCATGTTCGCCCGGATGTGAACATCCGGGCTATGAAGCAGCGCCGGACGAGTCCGGCTACCCTTCCAGGGCTTCCATTTCGCGCCACCAAACATCGGTATGGGTCACATATTGCAATTGGGCTTCGCGCACTATCTGAACCATGCCATTGTCCGAGCGTTCCAGAACATGCAAGAGGGCGTTTTCAGCATGGTGTTTTTTCTGGTTTTCAACATAGGCGATGTAATTGGGCAGGCGTTTGCCATCGAAGGAGAAAACACCATATTCTTCCTGCCAAAAAAATGGCGTTTCGCTCAAACCGGATTTGTTGAATTTCGTAGAAGCCACCCCTTTGACCTGCCCGATAAAGGTCGCCACGGCAATTTTGGGTGGAATCGAGGCAACCATGTGAACATGGTCAGCAGTTCCGTTCAGGGCAAACAAAGTGGCTTCCAGTCCGATGGCTTTACTGCGCAAAAATCCGTAGATGACCGGTTCCACTTTGGGTGTCAAGAGCGGCTCACGGTTTTTGGTTGTCCAAACGATGTGATAGAACAATTGTGAATAGGGCATGGGTGACTCCTTTCCAAGCCGGATTTATCCAGCGCCGTTCTGTATATCCCCGGCGGGTGATGGGGCGGACACGGTTGTTTTGCTTGGATTGCCGCCCGGACGTAAGCGTCCGAACTACGGAGCATCGCCGGACGAATCCGGCTCATCCTCCCCACCCGCCCGGTACTTGCGCAGCCAGGCTTCCATTTCGTCGGCGGTTTGGATGGGGAGAATCAGACGGACCGAGCCGCGCAGGCGCAGGCGGGAATCGGCGTCGCGGACGTCGATGTTGCGGCCATCGATGGTGTCTATCAGGCCGAGGGTGCGCAGGCGGCGCAGCAGGGTTTCGTATTGTCCCATCGGCAGGTCGCGTTCTTTGGCAGTAATGGTGCGGTATTCTTCGCGGACTTCGCCGATGGTCACGACCGGGTCGCTGGCCAGGCTGAGGTGTTCGATTTTTTCCTCGTAGAGTTTGCGCAGGACGAGAATCATCAGGCTTTCGTCGAGTTTGTAACGGGCACGGCTGTAACTGTATTCCGAGACGACCTGGAAGATGCGGTGATAGTCGTCGTGGAGCAGGTTGAAACCCGCCAGTGAAAGCAAGCCCTCGAAAACGGCGCGATGGCGGTAGATGAAGTAATAGTCATCTTTATCAGATTCAACATCCTGGTAGAGAAAAGTCTGCCCAAGCAGGCGGTTGACCACGCGCGGCACATCGCGGCGCGATTTTTCGGGCATGTCGGTTAGCAAACTGTCAGTAGAAAAAGGCATAGAATTTTCCCATAGGGCAGCCCGGTTTACCGGGCGCTATTTCGTAGCCGGGGGATTAAATCCCCCGGCGCAACGGGCAGGAAGCCAACGCCCACCATCATCCATCACAATCGCACCAAATCGAAAGGCGCAATCCTGTATTCACCAACCACCACCGGCTCACCTTCGGTGCTCTCCAGGCCATAAGTCACTTCAGGGTGGTGGGCGTAGGCGATGATAGTGGTCAGCCAGTGCATATCGTGACGCACCTCAGTGGGGATTTCGGCTATGTGCAGGCGTTTGTGGCCGTTGAAAAAGCCGATGACTTTACGGTTGACTTTATCGGGCGAGAAGGCCTGGGTGACATCCTGCATGGTGGCGGCACGCAGGATGAGCAAATCATCGTGGCTGAGAACGGGGACGATGATGTTATCCGGGGTGAAGGGCGCGCGACGCTGAGGCGGAGTGTACAGACTGTGACTGTCGGGAATGTCCACTGGCGTTGCCATCAGGCCGGGGGCTTCGTCGGGGAGTTCGGTCAGGCCTTCTTCGCGCAGAGTGCCCAGGCCTTTGGCGAGGTAAACCAGTTTATCCTTGAAACTGCCATCGGCGCTGCCGAGTTGATAGCGCACCTGGCGCAGGGAGGTGCGCAAATATTGGGCATGGCGGCTGTCAATATCGCTCAGGAGCGGGTCGAGGCCTTCGAGTTGGTGGACAATGAATTGCATGTAATGGCT
>JAWOIR010000074.1:0-6283 GCA_046484545.1 Anaerolineales bacterium | reverse complement strand
CCACGGGCCAGCGGCGATCGTCTTCCGTGATCATGTCGACGCCGTGATAGAGATTCTTGGCGAACTCTTCGACATTGGCAGACTCTGGAAATTTCCCCGCCATGCCGGAAATGAGCAGGCTCGTCAACCACTGTGCAGCCAGAAGAAACCGAGCGGACCGCCACGCCTGTTTGTCCAAATTTGCTGATAATCAGGCCAACGTCCAAAATGTTAATGACACCGTCTCCATTGACATCTCCACCCCGCAACGAGATTGTGCTCATTACCATGTTAAGCTGAGCGCTATCCAACACCATGCCAGATTTTTGAGCCGAAAGATAGCCAGGATAGGAAGCGCGAATGGTATAGGTATCAAGAGGAAGGTTCGGCAGACTAAAATTGCCAGATGAGTTGGTGGTGACAGTTTTCGCAGGGGTTGCATTGCCGGTAATGGTGATGTTGGTGCAGGCAAGCGTCCCGCCTCCAGCATTGGGGTTGGCAGGAACACCCTGACGAGTAACCAAGCCGGAAACATTGACCGCATATTCAAATGTCGCGCACTGTTGCGCCCCAATAGTATGCGTAACGTTATGCCCGTCAGCATCCACAAGATTGGATTGCGAAATCGAGAAACAAGTGCTCCCCTCGGCAACACCAGTGAAATGGAAACGAGCCGCAAAACCGGTCTTTGTAGTTTGCGGGGTTCCAGCCAAAACCAGGTGGATGCAAGGCAATGCGCCGCCAGGGCACTGGGCCGCAGGAAGAATCTCATTGATGTTTACAAGCGGGGTTCCAAAAAATCCCGGCAAAATCACCGTCGTCGTCTGAGGCGAGCCAATCGGCGCAACAAAAGCTGGGTCATAGCTGATATAGACTTCAGCCGCCGATACACCCGGCACGACATTCGTCGCAGACAATGTCAGGTCAAAAATGACCTCTCCACCGACACTGCCCGTCGAAGGGCTAATTGCTGTAAGCCCAACCGAAGCCGACGAGGCTTCTTGCTGCACAAAATTTGCGGCGCTCGCTGTTAGAGGCGCAACCTGAAGCAGCAAGGCAAGAACAAGAAAGAAAACCAGGCACTTTGACATTTTCATAGCATTAACTCCTTGTGGGTGGTGAATGAAGTGAGAAACACGCAAAAAACCATCACAAATTTCTCACAGGATAGCACACACCAAGCAACAAGTCGTTACAACTGCGTTATTGGAAGATTGCTAATCCATTACACGCAAAAAGCAACCTGCAAAAACAGCAAGCACAGTAAAAATATCGTTGTTTTTGAGCCTGATATTGCCCAAGCATTCCCAGAGGATGACGCAGTCAACCAAGCCTTACGACCGGTACTAAAAGCCGCCAAAATCCCCCAACAAATTAGCATCCACAAGCCGGTGTCAGAAGAAAAACCGAACTGCAAGTAATTCTCCCCAAAGCCTGAAAACATTTAAAAAAGCCTCTCATATCCTTATTGTAATAAGTTACAATAAGGATATGACCTGTTCCTCTACCCACGTTGCCAAGCAGATTCGTGAACGCGGCTTCCGCCTGACTCCCCAGCGAACGGCCATCTTAAACGTCCTGTACGATTCAAACGGACACCTGACCCCGCCCGAAGTTTTCAACCAACTCATCCCCATCCTTCCCGGTGCAACCGAACCAACCGTTTACCGCAACCTTGATTTCCTGCGCGAACATGGCTTCATCCGCGCCACGCACACCAGCAACGGGCGAATGGAATACGAGATTGTCACTCACCCCCACCATCACCTGACCTGCAAAAATTGCGGGCAGGAAAGCGAAATCCCCCACGAGCAACTACAGCCACTGTATGACCAGTTGGAACAATCCAGCGGCTACCGACTGACAGAAAATCATCTCACTTTCATGGGCCTATGCCCGCATTGTAAAGAAAAAGGAGAATAACAAATGCTCTACGCTCCCGCCGCCCTTCACATCCCCGACGGATTTTTAAGCACACTCGTCTCGCTCGTTTTCTGGGTGCTAACCATCATCGCTGTCGCAATCGCCATTTCAAAAACCAATAAAAGCCTCGGCGAACGCCAAATTCCGCTCATGGGCATTATGGCCGCTTTCATTTTTGCCGCCCAAATGCTCAACTTCCCGGTTGCGGGTGGCACCTCCGGCCACTTCCTGGGCGGCGCACTGGCAGCCATCGTACTCGGCCCCTGGGCTGGCATCCTGGTCATGACCGCCGTCATCGCCGTGCAGGCCCTGCTCTTCCAGGATGGCGGCCTGCTCGTCATGGGTGCCAACATCTTCGACATGGGCATCCTGACCGCCATCATCGGCTTCGGCCTGTATCGCAGTGTATCCGCCTCAGCCAACAAAACGCTCAAGCTGGCCGTCGCCGGGGCCGCAGCCTGGCTCTCGACCATGGCCGCCGCGCTCCTGACCGCCCTGCAACTTTGGATTAGCGGCACATCCAGCCTGCAAATCGTCCTGCCAGCCATGCTCGGCGTTCACGCCCTGATAGGAATCGGCGAAGCAATCGTCACCGCCGCCGCGCTCGGATTCATCTTCCAAACCCGCCCCGACCTACTCCAGGCCGGAGCCGTCGCCGAAAAAGGTGGGCGCGGCTGGATTTTGGCCGGCATCCTCGTCGCACTGGCCGCCGTCCTGCTCGCCCCATTCGCCTCCGGCGACCCCGACGGTCTGGAACGGGTCGCCGAAGACCTGGGCTTCCTCGAAGCCGGTCTCGATGCCCCCTACCAGATTTTGCCAGATTACACCATCCCCTTCCTCGGTGAAACAGCACTCTCGACCATCGTGGCCGGTATCGTTGGCGCGCTGGTAATGTTGGGAATGATGGTCATCATCGGCAGCCTGCTCAAAAAGCGGAACGCGTAAATTGTCCACCTTCGACCGCTATCACGCCGCAGAAAGTCCCCTGCACCGTCTTGACCCGCGCGCCAAACTGGTTATGGCGGTACTGTTCATCCTGTCCAACGCCCTGCTGCCCGATGGCGCCTGGGCCGCGTTTGGACTGGGATGGATTTTCCTTCTGCTGGCAAATTTCGCCTCAAACCTGGGGGTCGACTTCACCTTTCGACGTTCCTTCATCGCCCTGCCCTTCATGCTGGTCGCCGTTTCAGCGATTTTTGCCCCATCCGGGCAGCCCCTGGCCGAATGGAAACTCGGCGGCCTCAGCCTGGTCGCAACCGATGTGGGATTAATCCGCTTCGGCAGTATCCTTCTGCGAACATGGCTCTCGGTCCAGGCCGGAATTCTGCTGGTTGCCGTCACCCGCTTCCCCGACCTGATTCACGCCTTCGAGCACTTGCGCGTGCCCTCGATACTAACCGCCATCGTTGCTTTCCTTTACCGCTATCTCTTCGTGCTAACCGATGAAGTCCAACGCCTGCTGCGCGCCCGCGATTCGCGCTCGGCTGCCATCCCCGGCCAACGCAGCGGCGGCAGCCTGTTTTGGCGCGCGCGCGTGACCGGAAACATGGCCGGGCAATTGTTCTTGCGCAGTTATGAACGCTCTGACCGCATCTACAACGCCATGCTGGCGCGCGGATATGCCGGGCAAATGCGCACCCTGCGCGCCCATGTCATGCATCGCCGCGATTGGTTGGTGCTGGCGGCCTGCATTGTTGCGCTAGTATTTTTACAATTAATAGGAAGACTTGGCTAATGCCCATCATCCACCCTGTCCCTCCCCTGGCCCTGCCGCGAACAGACTGTGATGCCCTGCAAATCAGCGAACTGCATTTCTCCTACCCGGATGGGCGCATCGCCTTGAATGACATCAATCTCAACCTGTGCCGCGGCGACAAGGTCGCGTTGGTCGGCCCCAACGGAGCCGGGAAAAGTACCCTGATGCTGCACCTGAACGGTATTCTGAACGGCGGCAAAGGCAGCGTCAGCGTGGCCGGGCTGCCTGTCATCGAGAAAAACCTGCCTGTCATTCGCGCCGCGGTTGGCCTGGTCTTCCAAAACCCGGACGACCAGTTGTTCTCGCCAACCGTTTTCGAGGATGTGGCTTTTGGCCCGTTGCACATGGGCTACCCCGAAGACGAAATCCGCACACGGGTGGAGGAGGCCCTGGCGCGGGTACAAATGAGCAGTTATCGCGACCGTCTCTCGCATCACCTGAGCGTCGGCGAGAAAAAGCGCATTTCCATCGCCACCGTCCTGGCCATGTCCCCACAAATTCTCATCCTGGACGAGCCAAGCGCCGGACTCGACCCACGCGCCCGCCGTGCGCTGATTAACCTTCTCAAAGAACTCGACATCACCATGCTCGTCTCGACTCACGACCTGACCCTGGCGCGCGAGATTTTCCCGCGCATGGTCATCATGGACGAAGGCCGCATCGTCGCCGACGGTCGGACCGCCGAACTGCTGGAAAATATCACACTGCTCGAAGCGCACGGCCTGGAAAAACCATGACAAATCAACCTGACATAGGCGGCTACAGGCGGTGAATCGTATGCGCAGCCAACAGGCCTGATTCAATCGCGCCCTGAATCCAGGCATGCGCCAGGGAGGCATGTTCCCCGGCGAAGTAGTAGCGGCCTTCGGGAGTCAGGATGTGGTCGTGCAGCAAAGTCTGCTGGCCGGGGTCAAACAGCGCAAAGGCGCCGCCTGCATAGGGGTCGTCGTGCCACATCTTCGACGTACCGCCCTCTATCTCGTCAAGAATTTGCGGGTGAATTTCGGCAATATTCTCGACCGATTGATAAATGCGGTCTTCCGGTGTGAGCGAACCCCAGCGCTGGGCGTCCTCACCCCAGGTGTAACTGGCCACTAGCACGCCACGCCCGGTTTCGCGGCCATGTTCGGGATAAAAGATATTGCGCACCGCCAGGTCGGTCACACTGCCGCCGCCGAAAATGCCGTCATCCGTCTCCCAGAAACGGCGGCGGGATTGCAGAAAAATCTTGGCCGAAGCATCATAATTCAACTGACGAATGGCGCGCTGCTTGGGGCGCGAAAAAGGCTTCAGTACCTCGATATGGCGCAGCACAGGAAACGGCAAGGTCACAATCGCATAATCGGCGCGCGCCTCGAATCGCCCGGCATAGGTCTGGTAATGGACGATGACCTGCTCCGGCGATTGGTCCAGGGCCGTGACTCGCGCTCCCAGGCGCAAGCAGTCCTTGACCTGTGGCAGGAAGGCATACGGCAGGCGATCCATGCCGCCCTCGACCTGTACCAGGTCGCTGTAAAAACGCCCAACATCCTCGCGCAGCAATTCCAGGAACGAGGAATTCATCATCGATTCCTGATTGTTGAACAGGCCGAACATCTCAATTAAACCTTCAGACCAGCCAATTTTTTCGAGGAACTCGCGCACCGAATACTCATCATGCGTGCGGACAATTTCATCCAAGGCTGCCTGCCCGCCCTGCTCGACCTGGCGCGCAAATCCTTCGACCACTTCGTCCCACAAATGACCGGCCAGTTTGCCGCGCTCCGAGGGCGCGACATCAAATTCCAGGCGGTCCGGGTCAGCTGCGACCTGCTCCAGGCGCATTTTGACCCCGTTCATATAACTGTACCCGCGCAGGTTGGAGATGGTAAATGGGAAAGTCGGCAGGTTGAAGCGTTCAACATAAGCCAGGCTCAGTTGATGGACTTTCGGGATACGCATCGCGCCAGCGTCGCCATACAGTCCGGACGCAAAAGGTTCACGCAAGGTCAGGATACGCCCGCCCAGGCGATTCTGGGCTTCCAAAATTTCAACCTCGTGCCCTGCGCGTAACAAGACATCTGCCGCGCTCAACCCGGCCATGCCTGCGCCAAGAATAAGCACCCGCTTACGCGGCGCAGATGTATCGGCAAGGCCGTTGTGAATCAGGCTCAAAAGGTCAGAATTAGACAATTGCTGGGACATGGGCGTTTCTCCTTATACTGTGGGGTTAGGCAATTGATTGTCAGTACTTTACGAAAGTTGGAAGAAATTCCGATTTTTGGTGTGTATAGCGGACCGCAAATGCGCGCCCGCTATACACACCAAAAATCGGGCTCCTTGCAAAATATTCGTGTTCTACTGATTGTGGATATATTTTATCCTAATTGCCGCAATCGACCAGATATAAACGTTGTATATGCGTTTCGATTCCCGCCTTGACAAATTCCCGCAACCCGAATAATATTTATCAAAATACTCTAATAAATCACGAGAGAACCTGAATGAACTATTGCTCCTGTATACGGCGGGCTTCGTAGTACCGCCGCTTCGTCAAAAAGTTCATTGAGGCGAGCTTCGTTGAGGCCAGTGGCAAGCTGGATGACTCGGAACAGGAGTTTGAGAGCGCCGAGGAGGTCTACTCGC
>JAWOIR010000021.1:0-11285 GCA_046484545.1 Anaerolineales bacterium | reverse complement strand
GCCGCCACCGGAATCCCGGTCGGGTTGCCGGTCATCGCTGCGGCCGCCGACAAAGCCTGCGAAGTGCTCGGCGCGGGCTGCATCGAGCCGCATATCGGCTGTCTGAGTTACGGCACCACCGCCACCATCAACACCACCCACCGCCGCTACGTCGAAGCAATTCCACTCATTCCGCCCTATCCCTCCGCGGTGCCGGGCGCATACAGTCTGGAAGTCCAAATCTATCGCGGCTACTGGATGGTCTCCTGGTTCAAGAGTGAATTCGGCCACCACGAACAGCAAATCGCTGCCGAGCGCGGTATCGAAGCCGAAGAAGTCTTCGACGAACTAGTCAACGCCGTGCGCCCCGGCTCGATGGGCCTGATGTTGCAGCCCTACTGGTCGCCCGGCCTGAAAATTCCCGGCCCCGAAGCCAAGGGTGCGGTCATCGGCTTTGGCGATGTGCATACCCGCGCCCATTTGTATCGCGCCATCCTCGAGGGCCTGGCCTACGCCCTGCGCGAAGGAAAAGAACGCACTGAAAAACGCTCCGGCATCCCGATTACCGAACTGCGCGTTTCGGGCGGCGGTTCGCAAAGTGACGCCGCCATGCAAATCACGGCGGACGTTTTTGGACTGCCCGCTGCGCGTCCGCACATTTATGAAACCTCGGGCCTGGGCGCTGCCATCGACGCCGCCGTCGGACTCAAACTGCACCCCGACTTTGCCACCGCCATACAGGAAATGACCCACGTCTCACAAGTCTTCACCCCCGACCTTCAACGCCAGCATATTTACGATGAACTCTATCGTCGCGTTTACAGCAAAATGTACAAAAGGCTGCAACCACTCTACGAAGAAATCCGCGAAATCACCGGCTACCCGCCCAAACCCGGACAGGCTTGAGCAACTTGCCAGATAACGCAAAAAAATAAATTACAAGGTTCATAAGACGCGGCGGGGGAAACCACCCATCTTCAGCGGGCAGAACCTGTCTCCATTGGTAAGATGTGTCCATGCCACGCAAAGCCAACCATAGCCCGGGCAGCGCTTAAGTAATCCACTACATCTCCAGCAGGAACTGAAACACCTTTTCCAGCCGTTTACAGCCCTATGGCCAGAAGCGCGCCAATTTCTCTTTCATCCCCCAATTGCGACACATCTACGCCAACCACCACCGCGCCGACCAAACGCTCTCCCACCAGGGCAATTCCCTCGCCAAAGATTCCGCCATTGACGGCCAGCCCGACTAGCGTTTCCTGATTACTGGCCGCAAAGCGGGCCAGAAAGGCATCACGCTCAGCCTCTGCCATGCCTCGACCCGTCTTTTTTTTGTACAATTTTTATCAACATATTCCCCCTAGCGACTGACCCAAACTCATCCTCGCGGTGGAAGCCCAAAACAGGCAAATCTCCTATACTTCGGGGCGTTCAAACGAAAGGAAATTTGCCGTGACCATTTTTTTCATCCTATTCACCCTGTTTTTTGCTATCATTAGCCTTGTGCCACTCCTGATAACCGATGCCGGTGACGATAGCCCCATCCAACTGCCCGACTAACCCCAAAGAGCCTCCCCATGATTAAATTCTTCTCCCGCCTGCAATGGAAACTGACCTTTTCCTACGCCTTCGTCACCATCAGTACCATCAGCGTTATTGCTGTATCGCTGGTTATCTTCGCAGTCACTGTCGAAAGTCAAAACACTAACCATGTCTATAGCAGTTTTTATTGGTCAAAAACCGGCTTTCAGGACAATATTCCTCTCCTGCTAGAAGAGCCCACGTCGTTGCAAACCTGGTTGGAAAGGGTGCAATCCCAGGGGTTCACCGTTTCTGATTTTCGGTCTTATTCAGCCCGCGAAACGCTCGCACAGGCCAACACGCTGGTGACGGGTACGCCAATTTATCTGCTTGACCCCGACCTCAACTTAATCGCTGTAGCCCCAAATCCCAACCCTGATGAGATTGGCAAACCGTTCCAAGAGCGCATAATGGGCAGTGTCTATATTCAAGGCATCCTTAATGCCGCCCAAATCGGGGATAAAAACTATTATGCCCAAAGCATCATCCAGTCGGACGGTAGTTACCTGGTCGCCTTTCCCCTTCGCAAGAGCGATAACGAACCGGTTGTAGCCATCATCCTTTACCAGGTTCAACCATTTACATTCATTGCCTTGCCCAACCTGGAAATCTACTATACATTCCTGTTCGCCACCATAATGATTGTTTTCATTACCGCCCTGCCAGTCGGTACGGTCTTTGGCTGGCTTGCATCACGTGGACTGCGCAAACGCCTCGCCAATCTCTCCACCGCCGCCCAAGCCTGGAGCACCGGCGACTTCTCCCCAACTGCCAGCGACAAATCTGGTGACGAAATCGGCGAACTGACCCGTGCCCTCAACCTCATGGCCGAGCAACTCCAAACCCACGTCACCACGCGTGAAGAGCTCTCACGCATTGAAGAGCGCAACCGCCTCGCCCGCGACCTGCACGACACCGTCAAACAGCAGACATACGCCGCCCGCATGCAACTCAGCGCCGCCAAAAACCTGCTCGCCAGCGACACCAATTCCGCCGCCGAACATCTCGAAGCCGCCCTGCAACTCAACCGTGAAACCCAGCAGGAGCTCAAACTCATCATCGACGAACTACGTCCGCCCGCCCTCGAAGGCCGCGGCCTCGCCCCCGCCCTCAGCGAATACGCCGCCCGCTGGCAGGAACATACCGGCATCAAAGTCGAAACCACCATCAGCGGCGAGCGCCCGCTTCCGTTGGACGTGGAAGAGACTCTCTACCGCATTTTGCAGGAATCGCTCTCGAACATTGCCCGCCACGCCGAAGCGGACTTGGTCACACTCACCCTGAGCATGACTCCCGAACAAGCGACTCTCACCATCGCTGACAACGGACGCGGCTTCGAGCCTGCCGCCATTACCCCGCATTCGCTTGGTCTCTCCGGCATGAAAAGCCGCCTCGCCGAAATCAGCGGCGTGCTGACAGTAGATACCGCCCTCGGTACAGGAACAAAAGTAATTGCCGAAGTACAATTATCGCAATAACCGTGGCGCGGGTTATTATCCCGCAACAGAAAAGGGCGGGATGTTATCCCGCCCTACAAAGTCAAAGGAACCCTATGCCCATCAAAGTCCTCCTCGTAGATGACCACAAAATCGTCCGTCAGGGCGTGCGCGCCTATCTGCAAACCCTCGCCGATATATCAGTCGTCGCTGAAGCCGATTCTGGCTCCGCCGCTGTAGCTTCCGTTCAGCAACACCAGCCGGATGTCGTCCTGATGGATTTGGAAATGCCCGGCGAGTTGGATGGCATCGCCGCCACCCGCCAGATTCGCAAACTCCGCCCGCAGACGCAGGTCATCGTCATCACATCCCACCACCAGGACGAGTACATCTTCCCCGCTGTGCGCGCCGGAGCCATCTCATACCTGCTCAAAGATGTCGAACCGGACGAACTGGCCGAGGCCATCCGCAAAGCCGCGCAGGGCGAAGCAGTTTTAGACTCGCGGGTTGCCTCGCGCATCATCAAAGAGTTGCAGGGCATCCGCCAGGACGATGTAAACCCCTTCACCGAACTGTCAGAGCGAGAATTTGACGTTTTACGGTTGATAGCAGCGGGTAAATCCAACGCCGAAATTGCTAAAACACTCGTGCTTGGCGAAAGCACCATCAAAACCCACACCAGCAATATCCTGAAGAAACTGCACCTCGATGACCGCACCCAGGCCGCTGTTTATGCCTGGCAACAGGGAATCGTGCGCCGGAAAAAGGATTGAACCTTTAGCAAAAATCCTTGTCAGATAAATTATTCTCCATCTTGGGCTTGTCCCCGATTCCATTGCCAGGGCCAGGCCGCCGGGACAATCGCCAGGCAGGCGACCAGCATGGAAAGCACGCCCAACACCCCCGCCAGAAGCATGCTTACCGGGAAGAAAACACCAACCAGACCAAAAAACAGCGCTGCAAGGAAAACCAGGGCGGCAACCAGCAACACGACCCCGGCCATCCTCCAGCCTTTTTTCTGTGAAGCCAGACGCGCGCCGCCAATCACACCAGTCTGGCCATTGATATATATCATGTGAGGGTTTCCATCATCGTCATGATACCAAGTGACATAGACCGGCAGCAATTGCTGCGTCCAATGCAGGGACTCGTAATTGGCGCGCAGCAGGAAGTTGCGGATGTGCTGCGCACCAGCCGCCTGCCGGCATTCCTCGCCAGCGGCTTCATCTAACTGAGCCTGGGCCAGCGGCCAGGCGCTTTCGGGCGGCAGGTCGGGGACACGCAGCAATGCGTCGCGTAGTTGTTCCGGCTGGTAGGGATGGGCCTGGTCATATTGGTATGAGCCGGTCAATTTCAGCAAACGTTTTTGTTCGCTGAGTGCAGGGGCAGCAACGTTATCGTAACGCCGCCGGATCTGGCCTGCGCGCGGCTCCCAGCGGATGCGCGTCTCAACCACTTCGCGGGTTGACCATCCGCCCTGTCCGTACGATTCCTGCGAGCTTTTGACCTGGTAATCGAAACCGGCTTCGGCCTGCCAATCGCCAACGATATCGCCATCCACTAGCCAGACCGGCCAGTAGATGGGCACGGCGCGCTGAAGTAGTTTGCCGGTGTCAAAGTCGTCGCTGCGCAGCCAGACTTCGCTTACAAACTTCTCCAACCGGGGGCGCAACTGATTGATATCATAACGGAACGGCCCTAGCAATTCCGGCGCTTCGGGCCGAAACAAGGCTGGCTGGGCCTGTAGTCTGGCGCGGGCGCACAGAGGGCAGGGCTTGTCAAGGCGCGAGTCTTCGACCAGGTAAACCCGCTGGCAAGCCGGGCAGCCCGCCGGATGCAAGGCTGTACCCCAGATGGCGGCAGTCTCTTCAACAACCTGGGATTGTGGCAGGGTGGGTGTATTCATCACAGTTTCTCCGAAGCAACAGCTTTGGTGTACAGGTAAAATGCGCCGAATATTCCCAGGACGAACAAGATTAGCCCCAAAATCAGCGGCACAATCCCGATTCCGCTTGCCAGCAGGAGCGGCAATCCCAGCAGCCCCAGGCAAAGCCCAGGGGAGAGCATGGCAGCCACGGCCAGCCAGATTTTCCACCAGGCAACTGGCTTCTGTCCGCCAATCTTGCCGGTCTGACCGTTTATCATCACCTGGAAGGTTTTGTTTTCAAACTTGTAGGCGGTAACATACAAAGGCAGCAGGGTATACCGCCAGGTTTCCCCGCCAAAGTCGGCGGTCATGCTGAAATTGCGGACGTGGGATGATTTTATCGCAGCGTAGCAGGCACCTTTGGCCTGTTCACGCATCTTTACCTTGCCCCGCTCCCAGGCCCCTGGCAGGGCCAGATCGTAGGTTTGGGCTTGCCACCCGGCCAGGAAATCGGGCGCGTAACTGACCAACTCGTTCAGGTTGAAGGGTGAGACCTGCTCGAGCAAGGCCTCGCTGATGTGCGAACTGCCGCAGACCAGCAGGTCGGAGACATTAATTTTGACCCGGCCATTTTCCCAGCGCCAATCGATGCGGGTGCGTGTCTTCCAGGTCTTATCATGGTCGTCGTAATAGCTTTCCTGAACTTCATAGCCCACCTGCGCTCTCCAGCCTGAGGCGATGTTGGCGCTGAATGTCCAGAAGGGCAGGTACATACCACAGAAGCGGTCGACCACGGCGGACTTGCCAAGTTCATCGGGATGGTACCAGCCCTGGCCAAGCCACTTTTGCGCCAGCGCGCGCGTGGCCTGCGGCTGGATTTTGAAGGGAATCAAAAAGCGCGGGCGCAGCTGGTCAACAGGCGCTTCACGCAAGTTGACGCGATTGGAGGCACAGAAAGGGCAGGTGGCGCTCAAGGCTTTTTCGGGAATGGCCATATCCGCACCACAGGAATCGCAGTGCATTTCCTTGCGCACCAGGCCCCACCCCAGGTTGGCTTTGCTGAGCGTTTCGAGGGTGAACTCCATCCCCTCGGCCTGCAACCCGACTGCTTCCGCCTGCGGACTGGACTGGTAGTCGCAATGTTTGCAAGCCACGCCACCAGCGGCCACATCGAAACCGATGGTAGCCCCGCACTGCGGACATTTGAACGACTGCGGCACGTCCGCCTGTTCGTTTTTCTTCTGCGGCGCAAAGACGGTAATGCCCGGCAGGGCTGATTGGAGCGGCATAAAGTCAGGCGGCGGTTGCCAGACGGGTAAGGGGTTGTTTGCCATGAGAATTTCCTTGTTTAAATCTTTGCTATCTTTGCGAAAGCCCAGACAGTCAGGACATTTCCTTCAACAAAGGCGGACGGACTTTCAGATGTCACTTTTCGCAAGACGGGATGAGTGAAAGAACTCGATAATATTTCCGACAACCTTATCCGTGTCATTTACCTTTTCGCGCAACCTTTGATGAAATGGAAACGCCCTCGAAAGGGCCATAAACTCTTGAATCGGATGTCAACCATCACAATCCTCAAACACGACCTTATACTTAACCTGCTCCAGTACCGGGTTTTCTGGAAAGTGAAAACTAAGCACACGCGACCTAGATTTCAAGAAAAGCCAGACTTCATCCCGGGGTCAGGTCACTTCGTCAAGAAATCTCTTGAAAACACGGCCTTTGGGAACCGTCTCAGCTCGCCTCTGGTCAAGTTGTTCGCCGAAAATCTCGGTGTCCTTCTCCTTCGGAGAAATATTGAGCGCAATATCGACATCGCCCACAGTTTCCGAATCGCCCAGAAAGCTGCCAAACAGAATGGCTTTCGTCATCTTATATATGTAATAAGGGTCTTCGGTTACAGTGCGCACGCCTCCATGAATTCCTGAAAAGCCTTTGCGGCCACCTTCCGGCTGACCGGCTTTGCTGCCGAAGCGATTGCCAAGGCATTACCTTCAATTTTATCTCTGTAATAAACGCCGCTGCCTGACTTGGGGTCTTCCGCCCTGGCTATCAACCCTCGTTCCCGCAAGGCCTCTCGAAGCAAAGCAGCCTGGGTATCACTTATTTTGAGTGTCTCAGCAATCTCGCTTTCATGCCAATACTCCAATCCATATGTGCTGCGCAAAAACTTCCGAACAGTCAAAATAGAAACATCTGCAATTTTTTCATTGGAATCGATTCTCATAACTTTACCGTCGACATAATGATTTATTTGTTGAAAAGTCGGCATTGAATCGTAGATGCAAACTTGCTATACTCCCAAGTATAGAGCGCAAAATAAAACGCGCTTTGTGAGCCGCTACGATGCGGTTGCCAACATCAGGCGCTGACCGAGTTTTCGTAGACCGTCAGCGCCTGACTTTAATCTTAACCGCCAAGTGTGTAGAGAGTCAACAGTATACAAGGAGCGGATTCTACAATCAGCATTGATAATGCAAAAATCCACCTATTTCAACAAGTTTTTTGCTTTATAGCGATTTGTTTTTCATCCATCATTTTTTACTATTCTCAAAAATATATCAACAACCTGCGGGTCAAATTCAATACCAGACCGCTTCGCAATATACTCAATCGCCCTGCTCTTATCCCATGCCTTGCGATACGGTCTGTCGGATGTCAAGGCATCGTAAACATCCACAACAGAAAAAATGCGGGCCGCGATTGGTATCTGCTCACCTTGCAGACCACGTGGGTAACCTTTCCCATTCCATCTCTCGTGATGACAATATGGAATATCCAAGGCAGGGCGCAAATGATTGAGCGGGAAAAGCATTTCATATTTTGAACTTCCGCCAGCAAGCAAACGATGTTTTTTCTAAATTTGCTTCACGTGATTGGCCTTGACTGGATGTTACTGACCCAATCTTTCGCCCTGATTTTTGGGCCAGCGCCCATTCACTACCTGATATTGGCATTGCTGCTGCCAACCGTTCCGTTGACCTTGAATCTGTCCCTTTATCTCATTCGGGGATTCTCTACCGAACAAAACAATCCAAACTGTAATTCATAGCTCATTCTTGTCATCCCTGGCACCGCCCCCCAGGGCAGGTGTTCGAGCCGCGTAGCGGGGAGAAATCTTGCGCACTGGGGGAAGATTTCTCGTTGTCGAAATGACAAGCTATCACGAAGTTTGTCCGGTAGAGAATTCGGGGGTGGCATAATCTGCCCCAGCCAGGAATAAAACGCCCGTACAGCCTCCTGATTTTCGGAGCCGCGATTTCCTTCCTATGGTTTTTATATTACTGGAAACTGCTGGGCTCTCAATCTTGACAGATGACATTCGTTCACCGTACAACGATATTCGGCACTACGATTTTGGAATCAGATGTGATATTTTTATTGAGGAGATACCCGCATGGACAACGAAAACCCACTCCCCGACGTTCATTTCAACCGAATCAACGCCCAAAGGGTGGTTGAGATTTGCAAACTGAGCGAAACCCTGTCCCCACAGCAATGGCTGATGGTCACCGATAACGCCATCTCGATTGCCCAGGCGCACTTCTCGGAAAACGCCTGGATGCGCGCCATCTACGCTGACGACACACCGGTCGGCTTCATCATGCTGCACATCGGCTCCGATTACGACGATGGCATTGACTGTCCCGGCATTTTCCTGTGGCGATTGATGATAGCCGCGCCTTTCCAGGGCGAGGGTTATGGACGCCAGGCCATCGAGCGCCTGCTCGACCATCTGCGCGCCCAGGGCGTTACCGAACTGTGCACTAGTGTTCATCTGGGTGAGCAAAGCCCCGAAGCGTTCTATACGCGGCTTGGCTTTGAGCGCACAGGCGAGTATTACGGTGATGAGCCGGAACTAAAACTCAAATTCTCCAGAACCCGACCCACTACACAATGAAAGAAAATCAACAAAACCAGACAAAACAATCTTTGCCCGAATTCTTGCAATTCGGCGAAATACGTATGGACTTATTGGAAATCTTGTTTGAACGGATGCCAATGGGCATTGTTGTCTTTGACAGGGAACTCAAAATTGTGCGTTGCAACCCCACTTGGGCCGAGTTCATCGAACGTTATACACCCAGCCAGGCCAGCGACGTGCTTCCGGGCAAAACACTGGCTGAATTGGCGCCTGGCGCAGAAATTTTTTTTATGACTGCTGTCGAGCGTGTTTTACAGGGAGAAACTGTTTATGTAGAAGCCATGCGCAGTGTTAGTGGCGGCATTGAATCCTTCTGGGATGTGGCGTTTTCACCGTTATATCAGAATGGCAAAGTCGTTGGCATCCTGGATGTAACCACCGACGCCACCGAGCGCGTTCAGGTTTTACGAAACCTTGAAAACCGGGTGGAAGAACGTACCCGTGAAGTGGAACATCGCCGAAAAATTGCAGAAAGTATGCGCGATATTATTGGCATGATTAATTCCCATATGCCACTGAATGAGTTTTTACAACGCGCTGTCAAACTGGCTGCCGGGCAACTCGGAGCTGGCGGGTGTGTGCTGCACCACCTGGACCTGGAAAATGAAATCATTACCCACATAGCCAGTTACGGTATGGAGGATATTTTTGAAAAGCGCGGCAGCCGTCCTTTCTCAGCTTTGCGACCTTCCGGGGGCGAAGCCTACTTACAGGCCTTGCTCAATCGCCAACCCACTTACAGAAATTATCCACCGATGCCAGAGAGGCTGGGCGAAATCCAACGTGACGCCAGTATCCCCGAAGCTTTGAAGAGAGAAAGAATTGCCCTAAGGAAAAAATTCGCTGGTTCACTTTCCGTACCGCTCTACATCCAAGACAGGCTTTACGGCGGCATGGTTTTTTACTACACTGAAAACCAGGATTTCGATGAAGAACAAATTCAACTGGGGTTGATTTTTGCCGAGCAAATGGCTGTGGCCATCGAGAATGCGCGTCTGTTCCAAGACACAGAACAACGCCGCAACGTGGCCGAGAGTCTCTCTGAAATTCTGGAAGTGCTCAACTCCACCCAAACCCCACAGGAGATTTTCAACTTTCTAACCAAACGCTCTGCTGCATTGCTGGCGGCAGACGCCTGTCTCTTATATCGCCTGGATAACGAATTTGTCATCCAGGAATCGGAATACAATCTCCCGCCCGAATTGGCGAACCTGAAAACTGGAAAACTGTATCCAGGCAAAAACAATCTTGACCTAATAAATCTTCAACCCGTCGTCATCCACGATGCAACAAATTATCTCAGCCAAATTCTGGCCCAACCAGACCTAAATGCCTTCCAAAGCAACTGGTATCAAGGTGTACAGAATAACTTCAAGGCCTACTTGGGCATTCCATTGACTGTTAATGAAAAACTTTTCGGCGGACTGGTTTTTTACTATAAAAATCCGCACCGATTCACAGAAGAGGATGTTCGCCTGGCCAGCAGTCTGGGCGCGCATTCGGTGCTTGCGATAGAAAATGCGCGCCTGTTCCAAGAAGCCGAACGCCGTCGCAATGTAGCCGAGAGTTTGCGGGAAACGCTCTCGATATTGAACATCGAACGTCCGCTTGAAGAAATTCTGCAGCATATCGTCTCACAGGCTCAAGTTGTGTTGCAGGCCAAAGCGGTAGCCATTCATCAATTGGATGTAAAGGATGGGTTACTCAAACCGCAGGCCACGATTGGCCTTTCACCGGAATATGTTGCCAATATTCGCTTGCCGGTTGGTCAGGGCGCGCTGGGACAGGCAGTTGTGACCCGAAACCCCGTCGCCGTCAACGATACCAGCCAGGTTTTCGCCGGTCAGCAAGCCCGCGCGGCAGATGGGCAAGCGATCAATCTGGATTCTGATTTACTCACGAAACTGCAAAATTTTTCCGACCGCTATGGAGCTATCCTGGCTGTGCCAATGACAGTCAAAACCCAGGTTTATGGCGGACTGGCTTTATATTACGCAACCCCGCGCACCATCCAACCTGAAGAAATACAACTGGCCGTTACGTTTGCAAACCAGGCTTCGCTGGCAATTGAAAACGCCATGCTGCGCACCCAGGCTGCCGAAGCCGCCGCGCTTTCAGAGCGCAACCGCCTGGCGCGTGACCTGCACGACGCCGTTTCACAAACTCTTTTTTCCGCCAGCCTGATTGCGGATGTTTTGCCAAAACTTTGGCAGCGCAACCCGGACGCCGCCCAGCAAAAACTGAACGAATTAGGCCAATTAACCCGCGGCGCACTCTCAGAGATGCGCACCCTGCTGTTGGAACTGCGTCCGGCTTCGCTGGGCGACATTGACTTGAGCGACCTGTTGCGTCATCTCGTCAACGCCTTTATCGGGCGGATGCGCACCACGGCAGTGCTGGAGGCCTGTGGGTTCAATGCGAACGGTGTAGCTCATAAATCGTGGCTAACCTTATTATTGGTGGTGGCTCAGGCAAAGATTAAAAGCCGGCAGAT
>JAWOIR010000011.1:0-8634 GCA_046484545.1 Anaerolineales bacterium | reverse complement strand
ATGAGCAACGGCACTGCAATAATGGTGCCGCCTGCTCCTGTCAGCGCCAGGACAAAACCAGTCACTATGCCGAGCAGCACCTCAACCAGATAGATTTCCATAGCTGATCAATTTGCGGCAGTCGAACGGGTGAGCCATTCACGACCTTTCAGCATGCCGTTCCAGTAAAGCCATGGGAATAATTTGGCTTTCAGTAGCCATGCGATTCGCCTCGGTACAGTAGGATCAAGTGGAAAAGTTGGCAACAATTTACCGCCAAAACCAAATTCAGCCAGAATCACCTTGCCTTTCTCTACGGTGAGCGGACAGGCGCCATAACCAAACAGAATCGCCTTCAGAAGAAACCCCATGACACCGTACCGCGACCTTCAGGTCGCGTTTGAGCACCAAGACTGTTTAGATAAGGAGTCTGAAGTCTCTGACTTCGGCGCAAAATCGGGAGATTTTGCACTCCTCGTGGTTAAAACAGATTTTGCAGTGAATTCACTCAATAAAGATTACCAAACACCTTCCAGGAGACTCCCATGACTTATAAAATCAAATTTGGCACCGACGGCTGGCGGGGTGTCATCGCCGAAGATTACACCTTTGACAATGTCCGCCGCTGTGCCCAGGGTTATGCCTCGTACATGCTCGAACAGGGCAACGCCGGCAAGTGGATTGTGGTCGGTTTTGACATGCGTTTTGTCAGCGAAAACTTTGCCGCCGCGGTTGCCGAAGTGCTGGCGGGCAACGGCTTCAAAGCCTTCCTGACCGACAGCGCCACGCCTACGCCGGTTATCGCTTTCGCGGTGGTGGATAAAAAGGCTTGCGGAGCAATCAACATCACCGCCAGTCACAATCCGCCCCCCGACAACGGATTCAAAGTCCGCAACGAGACCGGCGGCGCAATCGACCCTGAAGGGCTGCTGCGCATCGAAGCCTTAATCCCCGATAGCATTGATGCGGTCAAACGTTCCACCTACAAGGACGAAGTATCTGCTGGCAATATCGTCGTATTCGACGCCCACACCCCCTACTTCGAGCACATCCAGAAACTCATCGACCTGCAGCCCATCCGCGACGCCGGGCTGACGGTTCAGGTGGATGCCATGTGGGGCAACGGCGCGGGCTACTTTACCAAATTGCTGGGCGGTGGCAAGACGAAGGTCCTCGAAATTCACGCCGAGCGCAACCCGACTTTTCCAGAGATGAAACGTCCCGAACCCATCCGCCCGAACATCGACAAAGGCCTGGAAGCGACGGTCGCCAATAAAGCCGATGTCCTGCTCATCCTCGATGGCGATGCCGACCGCTGCGGCATTGGGGACGAAAACGGCGAATTCATCAACCAGTTGCGCGTTTACGCCCTGCTGGCCTATTACCTTCTCGAAATTCGCGGCGAGCGCGGCGACATCGTCAAGACGCTCTCGACGACCAATATGCTCAACCGCCTGGGCGAAATTTACGGCGTGCCGGTGCATGAAACCGGCGTCGGATTCAAATACGTCGCCCCCAAGATGACTGAGACCAACGCCCTGATTGGCGGCGAAGAGAGCGGCGGCTATGCTTTCCGCGGCAACGTGCCGGAGCGTGATGGTATTCTGGCCGGCCTGTACATGCTCGATTTCATGGTGCGCACCGGCAAGAAACCGACCGAACTGCTGAAGATGCTCTTCGAGAAAGTTGGCGGCGAATACTTCTATGACCGGATTGATACCGCCTTCTCTGGCGACCGCGCCGCTCGCGAACAGATGATTCTGGATGCCAAACCCGAAACCCTAGGCGGCCTGAAAGTGACCGACCTCATCACGGTGGACGGTTTTCAATTCCGCCTCGAGGACGGCGGCTGGCTGCTTATCCGTTTCAGCGGCACCGAACCCATCATGCGTGTCTACTGCGAAACCCGCCATGGTGACAAAGTCCAGGCCATTTTGCAGGATGGTCTGAAAGTGGCCGGGATTAAGTAAAGGCAATTTGCGAGATAATGAAAACTCCCCGAAAGGGGAGTTTTTGATTATGAAGCCTGAGTTCGGGATAAGCCCGAGTTTGTCATGTCGAGCCGCTTTGCGGCGAGACATCTTCTGACCGACTTTAAGACATCTCAGTTGCTAAAAAACGCTCCTTCGATGTGACAAACAGGGTGATTTTCCTTATCCAAAGCTGATGACGTTACAAAAGCAGCACAAACACCGTCATAATTGCCAACTGCGCCAGCGGATAGTAACTGGCTCGGTCAAAGAGCCGCCCAGCCTGGCGGCTTTCGCGTTTTTGGTAGAGTTGGATGCCCGGCAAAATCAGCAGGAACAGCCCGGCCAGCCCGGTGGCCAGCAGATAGGGCCATCCGAGCGGTTTGGGCGACATGAGCGGCAGGAACAGGCTGACCAGCGTGGTCAGCGTCAGGGTGATGACGACCAGCAGACCGGCTTTCTCTGGCCCGAAGGTCAGTGGGATGGTCTTGGCGCCGACGCGTTTGTCTTCTTCTACGTCGTTCCAGTCAGCGGGGATGTTCTGCCCGCCGATTTCCCAGAGGATGAGCCAAAGCAACATAAGCAGCAACAAAGGCAGGGAGGGGTTGGGCTGCACGACAAAAACCGCCGCAACCGGTCCGGCAGATTTGACCAATCCACTGACCAGGGTGCGCCAGTAGGTCACTTTGAGCAGGCGGCAGTAGACGACTTCCAGCACGGCGGCGGCGATGACGATAAGGACGATGACCGGGTTGAGGAGATACGCCCCAATCAACGCAATCAGATACCAAAAGGCAAACCAGGCCCATCCCTGCCGTAGGCTAAGAATATTTTGTGCGAGCGGGTAGCGCATTTCGGAGGCTTCGACCGAGTAGCCTTCGTTGATTCCATCCCCCGCGAATTTTTCGCGGTCTGTTTTGATGGCGACCAGGTCGTTCAGGGCGTAGATGGCCGTATAACCGGCAAAGGCGGTAAAAATCGACAGGAGTAGGACAGGCCATTCTGGGAAGGCGCCCAGCCAGAGCAGGGCGGTGAATCCGGGCATGGCAACGTCCAGGACGCCGTGGGTGGTGCGGGAGAGGGCGAAAAAACGCTTCATCATTATCCGCCGCCGACCGCCGGGAAAATATCGAGCTTGTCGTTTTTCGAAATACGTGTATCCATCGTGTGCTCCAGATAAGGCACATCACGCCCATTGACAAAGACATGCACGTGCCCGTGCAACTCATCGCCGCACATCAGTTCTTTGCGCAGGGCCGGATAAATCTCGAAACAGGCTTCCAGCATTTCGCGCACGGTCACACCGTCGGGCAGGTCGAGCGGGACGGTCTTTTTCCCGATGATTAAG
The DNA here is from genome assembly GCA_046484545.1 of Anaerolineales bacterium. Lineage (GTDB taxonomy): Bacteria > Chloroflexota > Anaerolineae > Anaerolineales > Villigracilaceae > UBA8950. Next base: position 5,337 of record JAWOIR010000011.1, on the reverse strand, counting down.
CGCAGGGTGGCGTAAAAGTTGATGTCCATAACAGTCTCCGATTTATGATAAGTTGTCTCACTATTTTACTGTGTCTCTCAGGATGTTAAGTATACACGGAAGAAGGGGAGAAGCAAATAAGCGGTAAAAAGGAACTCACACCGACTCATTTCAAGTTCTTCAACCGTGATGGCCTCACCCATATGGGCGCGGACGGGTTTGAACTCAGGTTCTCGCCTAAATGGGAGCAAAACTACAATGAACAAAAAAAGCCCCTTGCTTGAGGGGCTTTCATGGCGGGTGACCCACAGGGCGATGCCCACAGGACGATGCCCACAGGGTCATAGGGCTCGAACCCAGAGACTCCCCTGAATGGGGGCAAAACTACAGAGAGACGAAAAAGACCTCCACAACGGGAGGTCTTTTTTAGGGCGGATGATGGGGCTCGAACCCACAACAACCACATCCACAGTGTGGCGCTCTGCCATTGAGCTACACCCGCCATATTTCGTAAGCCCGCCGATTATATCACTGCTCTGCCGGGCTTTCAAGGATTTTGGCGATGATTTTTGCCACTTCCTTGCGTTCGATTGTCTCCTGGGTGCCGTCCGCCAGGTTCTTGACGGTCACTTTGCCGCTGGCGGCTTCATCCGGGCCGATGACGGTGACGACGCGGATGCCCATGCGGTCGGCGAATTTGAATTGCTTGGGCAGTTTGGCGGGTTCGGGGTAGGCCAGGACGTTCAACCCGGCGGCGCGCAGGTCGTTGGCGAGGCCGAATGAGTCCATCCATAAACTTTCGTCGAAGACGGTAACCAGCACCGGGGCGGGGGAGGGCACGAAGGCCGGGAGCAAACCCTTTTCGCCCAGAATGATGCCGATGACCACGTCGCCCATGGCGAAACCGACGCCGGAGAGCGGGTCGCCGCCCACGTCGGCCAGCAGGTTGTCGTAGCGGCCTCCACCCAGGATGGCGCGACGGACACTGCCGGACAGGTCGAAGGCCTCGAAGACGGTGCCGGTGTAGTAGAGCAATCCGCGCATGATGTTGGGTTCAAATTTGACGTATTCGCGCACGCCGAGCGCGTCCAGGGCTTTGAACAGGCGCACGAGTTCATCGCTCTCTTGCCAGAGTTCGTAGTTGGCGAGGACTTTTTTCAGGCCGTCGAGTTGGGGTTGGGTCAGGCCGTTTTCGAGGGCGTAGGTGTCCCAGGCTTCGGGGGCCATCTTGGGGCGGCGGTCGACCAGGCCGGAGACGGTCAGGCGTTGTTCTTGCGGGACGCCCAGGGCATCGAACTGGGAGTCCATCAGGCGGCGATTATTCACGAAAATGGTAGCCATCTCCGGGCTGAGTCCGACCGATTTGATGAAGGTGGCGGCAACGGCGATTAGTTCGGCATCCGCCTCAGGGGAGTTAACGCCCAACATGTCGACATTCCACTGAAAAAATTCGCGCGAGCGGCCTTTTTGAGGGCGTTCGTAGCGCCAGAAGGGGCCAAACGACCACCAACGCAGCGGGAAGGTGAGTTGACCCTGGCGGGCGGCAATCATGCGCGCCAGGGAGGGGGTCAGTTCGGGGCGCAGGGTGACCGGGTCGCCGCCGCGGTCGTTGAAGACGAAGGCTTGCTCTTTGACCAGTTCTTCGCCTGATTTGGCGGCGTACAGGTCGATGGTTTCGAGGAAGGGCGCGTCCCATTCCTGATAGCCGAAGGCCTGGGCGGCCTGGGCGGCTTTCGTGTGGAGATAGTTGCGCAGGGCCATTTCTTCGGGGTAAAATTCGCGCGTGCCTTTGACGGGCTGGATGGTGGATTTGGAGGCCATGATGTCTGTCCTTGTTTCAGAATAAACCCAAGTGTAGCATATTTTCAAAATTCAGCGATTGAATTTTGGTTTGATTCTGGTATAATTTTTGTTCGTAGCGCGGGATGCTATCCCGCCACTTAATTCAAAAACAATAGCGGGATAGCATCCCGCGCCACGTTGTTTAGGAGAAACTTTCAATGGAAATTAACTATCAGGAAACCGCCAAAGATTTATTGACCCGTATCGACATTCACGAAAAGTATGGCGCGCGCAACATCGACCAGTGGAACACCGAGGTACTCAACCCCCAGCCGGGACAGAAGATTTTGGATGTGGGCTGCGGCGCGGGCAAGCAGTGCTTCCTGTTCAGCGACCAGACCGGCGGGCAGGTTGAAATCGTCGGCGGCGATTTTTCGGAGGAATTGCTGGGCAAGGCGCGTGAGAAGATGGCCGCGCGCGGCGACAAGAACATCGAGTTCCAGTTCCTCGATTTCAACAAACCTTTCAACTTTGCCGATAACACCTTCGACATCCTTTCGAGCGCGTTTGCGATTTACTACGCCGCCGACCTGAAATTTACTTTTGGCGAGGCCCACCGCGTTCTCGCGCCTGGCGGACGCCTGTTCGTGACCGGCCCGCTGCCCGAAAACAAGAAGATGTTTTACGACATTATCCTCGAAGCCACCGGCCAGCCCATCCCGCCTATGCCCGGTTCGAGCCGCTTCAAGGGCGATATTTTCCAGACCATCGAGGGCATTTTTGCCAAAACCGAACTGCTGACCTTTGAAAATCCGCTCACCTTCCCCGAAGTTGCGCCGTTCATCGATTACGTCCGCGCTTCATTGAGCGAAGACCGCAAACTGTGGACCAGCCTGTTCAACGGCAAGGACGAGTACGAAGCCCTGATTGGTAAAATCGAGCAGGTTGCCACCCGCTGGTTCGAGCGCGACGGCAAATTGGTGATGACGAAGGTCGTCGGCGGAATTTTGGCGACCAAGTAGAAAAAATTTAACGCAGAGCCGCCGAGAGCGCAGAGAAAGAAAATAGAAAAACTCTGCGTCTTTGCTTCTCCGCGGCTCTGCGTTAAGAAATGGCAAAGTATGATTTTTTACGGCAAACGACTGCTCTTCCTCGGCGCGCACCCGGATGATATCGAACTCGGTTGCGGCGCGTTGATTCACAATGTTGGCGATAAGAGCGAGATGTTGTGTGTGACTCTCTCCGATAACCAGAAAAACCCCCAACTTAAAAATGTGGTCGAGGAACACCACAAGAGCATGGCGACTCTGGGGCTGGCGCGTGAAAACGTCATCTTGCGCGATTTCAGTACGCGCCTGTTCCATGACGCCCGCCAGGAGATTCTCGAGTACTTCCTGAAACTGCGCCGGGAATTCAAGCCTGATATCGTCTTTGTGCATTCCAAACAGGACATTCACCAGGACCACAACACCATGACCGAGGAGGCCCTGCGCGCCTTTCGCGGCATCACCGTGCTGGGTTTCGACGTGGTGCGCTCCAGTTATAACTTTTTCCCGCACTTCCTGGTTGAAGTGACCGAGGCGGATGTCGAGGCCAAGTTGGAAGCCCTGGCGCAGTATGAAACCTATGCCGATAAATACTACTTCCAGCGCGACCTGCTTAAAGCGACCATGATTCGACACGGAACCCTGGCCGAGTTGCCTTTTGCAGAGGGATTCGACATTCTGCGTATCGTTGGGCGATACAGTTGCGAGGACGAGTCTACTTCCTGACCCCCAATTTGCGCAGTTCAAACCCCGCTTTGGCCCATTCCGGGCCGCTCCAGCCGCCGACGGTATCCACCAGCAGGCGGCAGTTTGTTTTCTGGGCCAGGCGTTCGGGTGTCAGGGCGCGGAACTGGCTGTGGTTGACGAGCAAAAGCACCAGGTCGGCGTCGGCCAGGGCTGCTTCCAGCGTGGGAGCGGCCTCGATACCGGCCAGGCCGGCCTCAGGTTTGTACGGTTCGTAGGCTTTGACGGCGGCCCCTTCCTTTTGCAGGATGTGGACGATTTCGGCAGCCGGGCTTTCGCGCAGGTCATCCACATCCGGCTTGTAGGCCAGGCCGAGGGCGGCGATGCGCTTGCCGCGCAGGTCGCCCAGGATTTCGCGGACGAGGTCGACGACGAATTGGGGCTGCGAGTCGTTGACCTGGCGGGCCTGGCGGATGAGTTGGGTCAGGTCGGGGGCGGCTTCGACAAAGAACCACGGGTCGACGCTGATGCAGTGTCCGCCGACGCCGGGCCCGGGGTTGAGAATGTTGATGCGTGGATGGCGGTTGGCCAGGCTGATGGCTTCCCAAACGTCCACCCCGAAGCGGTCGGCCAGGCGCGCAAATTCGTTGGCGATGGCGATATTGACATCGCGGGATGTGTTTTCCATCAACTTGACCATCTCGGCGGTGGTGGCGTCGGTCTGGATGATTTCGCCTTTGACGAAGGTGGCGTACAGGTCATGCCCGGCCTGGGCTGATTGTGGGGTGATGCCGCCGATGACGCGCGCATTTTCAATCAGTTCGCGCAGGATTTGCCCGGGCAGGACGCGCTCCGGTGAGTAGGCCAGGTGGAAGTCGAGGCCGGCTTTCAGGCCGGATTTTTCGAGAATTGGCGCGAGCAAATCGACGGTGGTGCGCGGCGGGGAAGTCGATTCGAGCACGACCAGGTTGCCGGGCCGCAGGTGCGGGACGATGGCTTCGGCGGCAGCGGTCACGGCGCGCATGTCGGCGCGTTTGTCGTCGTAGAAGGGGGTTGGGACGGCGATGATGAAGGCGTCGGCGGGTTGCGGGCTGGTGGCGACGGTCAGGTTGCCGCTGGCGACGGCCTGTTGAACGGCTTCGCCCAGACCGGGTTCGTGGATGTGGATTTTTCCGGATTGCAGGGTTTCGATGACTTTTTGATTAACGTCCACGCCGATGACTTTGACGCCATGGCTGGCAAATGCGCTGGCGGTTGGCAGGCCAATGTAGCCCAGGCCGAGGATGCAGATTTGGTTGAAGTTCACGATTGCTCCTGGTTGGATTGATTGCAAAACGAGATGATTTTACTACATCCGGTAGGTGTAAGGAACGAACTGCTTGCTGGTTCAGCAAGCCCAAATAGGCCATTTCGCGGAAATCTTCCCGCCCCTTGAGGGGCGTCCACAGGATGCTGTCCACAGGATGATATCGCGAGGCCGGGGTTGTGAGGATGTAGGCGTGCGGATTTGTCACTATTATTGCGACAAATCCTGTATAATTCTTTTCATGCCAAAAGAACACTACTACAACTGGGAATTACATCTCGATGCCCGCCCCGAGGCGCTCTGGCCGTTTGTGGCTGATACCAATCGCTTCAACCGCGATACTGGCCTGCCACAGGTTGAACGCCTAAGGGTCAACGATGGGGTCAGCCACATGCGTTTCAAGCAGCCGTTGATTAATATCGAATGGGACGAAAATCCCTTCGAGTGGACTTATCCCTACCGTTTTGGAATTATGCGTAATTACGAAAATGGCCCGCTGGCAGTAATGCGTGTGCTGTGCGAACTCAACCCGCAGAACGG